>JBBQUC010000303.1:0-5600 GCA_038212815.1 Cytophagales bacterium | reverse complement strand
CTTCGGGTGGGTCAATGTACTCCGAAACTACGGCGGTTGTTGGGTTCCTACGGGCTGGCGGGGGGTGGGTCAGTTTGGCCCGAAATGCCTGGGTCAGCTTGCTCCGAAAAGGGTGGGTCAGTTTACTCCGAAATACTCAATGATGCAGGTTGGTGAACATCCACCGACCCGTCGACCCGTTGTTATTGAGCCATCGCAGCGTGTAGGTGAAAGCATCTTTGTAGGTGTTGGTTTTGCTACCATCGAGCGAGACCGCCATGATAGTGCTGATGCCTGTTGCAACTGCCAGATCGCCCACCTGCTGGATTTTTAGGTTCGTGATCTCAGCGTTCTGGCTTTTCTGGTTCTTGAACAGCCCCATGAGATAGTCTTTGTTTTGCAGGGAGCCATCGTGTCCGGCAATGAATGTCATATCGGGGGTTGTGTGAGTCCGGAGCCAAGCTTCGGAGTCGGCGTTGCGGGCTTTCATCATGGCTGGAAACTCATCGGCCAGTTTGGTCTGTGCAAATGCGCCTGCGCTCAGTAACAGCAGGGCTAGAGTAAGGATCTTGGTTTTCATTGGGGTTTATGGTTTAATTGATTACGATGTTGAAAAACTGGTGTGGATGTTGTGGAATTACCATTAAAAAATCGGGTCTGATATTATTCATTCACCAATTGTGCTGATTATCCCCTCGATACCTTCATACAACGAGTTGGTTTTTTTCTGAATTTATTTTTCTCGCTTGTAGAATAAACTCAGTAATTAGTAAGGGTAATGACCAGCCAGCCCATGCCGTGAAGCCTCCCACATCGCCTTTAAATGGGAAACTTTCAAGTCCTAATAATCCATAGAAGATTAATCGAAAGATGATAAAATTGGCTGTCAGCACATAGCTGCGGACCATCCATTCCCGGTGTTGAGTAAAATTTCGTTGCTTAATAGCCCAAAAGGCCATGCTACCCGTAATAAACCAAGCAAGGGCCATCGCCAACGTGCCAGAGCCAAACATGAATTCTTTTTTTCGTAGGATATTATCAAAAATAGCCAAGTATGTAGCCGAAAGTACTGAAATCAATACAGATAAAAGATACACTTTTCCCAGCGATCTATGGAGCTGCGTATATTTTTTGCGTATTGAGGGAAAAAATTGAAGTGGCCCGATAAGTAAGGCAATCATACCTCCCGCCACGTGCGCTACAATAAAAGGTGCATACGGCTTAAATTCTGGGGTGTAAATGGAATAGGACGGATTGAAATAACGAAGCGCATTTGTATAGATGAAATACAGGGCAAGTCCCCAAACAATCGTCCATCCAAGTCGGGAGGGCCAATTAGTTCTCTGTAAAGAAACACCTGATGAGTACCTGATGGCCTTCATTGGATTATGTAGTTAAATGTGAACTCAAAAAAGAAGTGTGGATATAACAGGACGGCCTCACGCCAGCACCGACGACTCTGACCGGGCCAGTTTAGTTTCGTGGTTGTAGCAGTACAACAGAGCCAAACTCAAAAGCAGGCGAAACGCCGTGTCACCGATGAAAAAGCCGCTCATTGGCGGGTGCAATATGAAGATGTCGTATACACCCTTCACGATGCCAGCCAGGCCATTTATGGCTAGCACTAGCAATGAATTCCGCAGACCAACCGAGTTGGGCGCGTTCCGATTCAAAAGGCCAGTAGGGCCAGCCCACTCTCGACCACCCCCAGATACTGCATGACCGAAATATGAGCCAGATCAACGGTGGGTACGCCGTAGTTTGTAAGCGATGGCCCGGCCATAAAAATCATGGACAGGGCGAGCAGGGCGTTGTAAATCCCTGCAATGAGGAGAATAATAGAACGACTCATAATCAGCTAATTGGGTTTAAGGTTTTTCACTGAATCAATCCCTGCCGCATCGCTTCCTTCACTAGCCCCGCCACCGACCGCACCCCCGCCTTTCGGAGCAAATGACGCCGGTGTGTTTCTACCGTCGATACGGTGATGTGCAGCCGGGCGGCAATTTCATCGGTGGTCAGTTCATCTACGATGAGGGTCAGAACCTGGAGTTGGCGAATAGTCAGCGTCATGGGTTAAAGGAGACAACGATACCTGGCGTTGACCGATCAAAGGTGGGGTGTTTGTCTGGGTAAAATCCTCATGGTTTACCATGCTTCTTTGTCATGGTTTACCATGATTTTGTGTCTCATGGTAAACCATGATTTTCAGGCAACTGACTAGGAATCAGCGGCTACCATAAGTACATTAACTGGGTAATTCAACCGGCTCATGCAACCTCCCTGGCTCATTCTAGTTCAAGCCGTTATCCTTTCTCTGCTTCTTACGGTATCGTCGGGGTGGGCTCAATCAGCTATTTCTCCTGCCCCGCTCCAAACGATAAGAACGTTAAAGCAAATGCCCCATTCATTCGGGCGTGATACAGCCTTAGTCATGGCCTACAAAACAATGGCAGACTATAGGATGGAAAACGATTTATTGGTAGCTGGGGTGTATGCCGACTCGGCACGGATCATAGCTGAACGCATCAGGTGGGAGAAGGGAATGGCCAGTACCTATATGACTTTAGCTCATTACTATGAAACAGTTGGCTACTGGGATAAAACAAATACGCTGATCCAACAATCGATTCAGATCAGTAAACGGCTGGGGGATAAACACGGCGAACTGGCCGGTTTAGTAGAGTATGGCCTGCTGTATTGGGACGTGGCTGGTAATTATGATAAAAGCTTATCTATTTTCAATAAATGTTTGACGATGGCTACTGCTCAAAAAGATACGGGTCTGCTCTTACAGGTCTATTATCAAATAGGCTATGTATATATGCTCAAAAAAGAATACAGGCAGGCCCTTAACTATTACAACCAACTTAAACTCCTTAGCGAAAAGCAACCGCCGGGTTTGTATAAACGGATGCTACTACAGGAATGGGCATATAGCGTTGCACGGATTTATCTGCTTATAAACCGTGTCCAAGAGGCCGAAATCATGCTGGCTTATGTCATGCCTGCCATTGAAAAAAAAGGTACTTCTTTTGAAAAATATTATTCTAACTATTCCATTGCGGATTCCTATATCCAGCGAAAAGAGTACAAAAAAGCAAAGGTATATGCCGAGAAAACAGCTTATTACGCCCGCTTTCTGCCTTCACGTGCCCACGAGGTTTATGTGAACACCGTGCTCTATAAAACCTATAAAGGATTGAATCAATCAGCCCTTGCCCTCCGGCATCTGGAAGAACTTCGTCGTCTGGAAAGTAAGATTGCTGCGGATAAAACAACGGTTAAAATCGAAGAGCTTCAGCTTAAGTACGATACAAAAGCACAACAGATACAGATCGATCAGCTTACGATTGAACGACAAAAACAAACCCAGCAACTTCTTATTGGGGGATTTGTAATGCTACTGGTTTTTTCAGGGTATGTGTTTTGGAACAACTACCAACTTCGTCAAAAAAACCACGCCATTATTGCCGCTCAACTGAAAGGGCAAACCATTGAACGTCAGCGTGTTGCTGCCGACCTCCACGACAACTTGGGCACTACACTTTTGGCCTTGCACTGGAATCTGGACGCGATGGACACCTCGAAAATGACGGCTGTCGAGCAGGCCGTTTATGCCACCATCAACCAGCAGGTTGGTCAGGCATATACCGATGTGCGGCTGCTCTCGCACAACCTGCTGCCCGACGAGCTAGCGAAGCAGGGGCTAGCGATATCGCTGAAAATGCTGGTTGATAAAATGAACCGGAATACGTCCGTTCACTTCGGTCTGAGTGGGGTAGACACGCTACCACGGCTGGATACCCAGACCGAGTTTGAATTGTACAGCATTTGTCTCGAATTACTAAACAACATCATCAAACATGCGCATGCCACAGACGGGTTTATTGCATTGGCCCAAACCAACGGCACGGTACAGCTATCGGTTGGCGACAATGGTATGGGCTTAGCTAACCAGCGGACAGAGGGGCGGGGTTTGCCAAACATAGCGGCCCGTGTCGAGGCGCTGGGAGGAACCTGGTTGGTGGCATCCGGGCCAGGTAGTCAAAACCAAATTTCGGTGCCCCTCAGGATAGCATCCCATACTTCATCGCGAACTTGACCATGCCTACCACGCTCTTAACGCCCAATTTCTGCATTAAATGTCGGCGGTGCGTTTCCACGGTCGGCACGCTGATGAAGAGTTTCTGGGCAATCTGAAACGTTGGATTTTCGTCGGCAATCAAGCGTAAAATGTCCACCTCACGGTCGGTGAGGGTTGTTCGCGGGTTAGGCTCAACTTCACCCAGTTCATCCAGCTTAGCTAATAGCTCTGTCACTTCACTGCTAAAATAGCGTTTGCCCTGCATGAGGGCTGTCACGGCTTTTTCGAGGTCATCCCGACCCGCTCGCTTCAATATATAGCCTGCTGCACCAACCCGTACAGCCTCCCGAATGGTCTGGGTATCTTCGGCCATCGTTAAGAGTAAGACCTTTACATCTGGGTGCGTCTGCCGCAAGAGCAACGTGAGTTCAATACCCGACAGATGGGGCATGTGTATATCGCAGACGACTACATCAACCGGGCTACGGGCGAGCATACCGAGTACCTGCCGACTGTCATTCACCTGCCCAACCACCTCTACGCCTGGCATTGAGGCAATGAGCGTTTGCAGACTATCCAGGAGCATTTGATGGTCATCAACCAGCAACAGGCGGGTGGTTATCATGGGTGAAAATTGATGAATAAGGTGAGGAAGGTTGGTTGTTGAGGGCATTGCTCACAAGTTAAGTTAATCAATAACAGGAGCTTACCTGTCTTAGCGAGTCGTGTGTAAAAAAATTAGTTCGGGCAATCAGGCAAACTGTCTGACGAAATGGAGTTGAATTTAGTTACCGGTTACGTGTGTAATCCGGTTGGCAGGACCGAAGCGGCAAACTAAAGATGTGATCGCCGTTGAAGTGAAGGTATACCTTTTCTGGGCAGGCCAAAACTACGGATTATCAATAGGCTGTACCATCCCCAATTGTGGGGCGTTCATTGCACCGGAGTCCGCATCCCAACGGTTGTTCCCCAACAAACTATGGCTCTGGCAGTATTGCCTGAAGTAGAAGCCAGCCAGCACCACGACTACTACATCTTCGGCCATCGCCGCCTCCCTCTCGACCTGACCGTAACGCCCCGCAGCCGTTACATCAACCTCGGCGAGTGGGTCCACAACCGCAGCTATGGCGTTTTCGATGGCGAAACGATGCGGCTGGATTATTTTAAGTAGCTACAGGCGGGTTGTTCATAAGGCGTTTTACGGCGTTATGGTCTTGCCAAAATCACTTGATTAGCAAATGTTCAGCTATTATAATACCAATTCCATTTCTAATTGGCGTATTGCTTTCGCGTTGCCTTTCGACTCCGCTCAGGGTGACAAGGGCATTGATTCAACTCAAGAACCTGTCTTATTGGCCTGTCACCCTGAGCGGAGTCGAAGGGCGACGCGAAAGCAATACGCCAACCAATAATTGAATTAGTATAACCTGCTTGAAGCTAGTCAGTGTGTACTGTGTTTCAACATTGCCTACCTCCTGTCCACTGTGGAGCCATGAAGCAGGCGGCAGAAAATACAGACTACCCATTCTCCCTT
>JBBQUC010000302.1:0-5603 GCA_038212815.1 Cytophagales bacterium | reverse complement strand
GGCAGGCTGGCCGCAGCACGATGCCCCCGGCTGGCTGTTTTATGCATCCACCAACTTTGGCCCTACCTCGCATTTCTGGTCGCATCTGCCCCTGCTGAACCAGTACGTAGAACGCTGCCAGAGCCGGTTGCAGGCTAGCGTACCTGATAACGATCTGCTGGTCTATTTCCCGATCCACGACCTGTGGGCAGGCCAAAGCCACTCAGCAGGTGGTTTACATCTGCTCGATGTACACCATAGCGAACGCTGGCTGATGGCCACACCCTTCGGGCGGCTCTGCGATTCATTGCGGCAGGCGGGCTATGCGTTCGATTACGTATCAGACCGGTTATTGACCAGGTTGACAGTTGCTCATACGGGCCGGGTACAGTCGGGGGGCGGTAGTTACCGGGTTATTGTGGTGCCACCCAGTGCCTATTTACCCGAAACTACCCGGCAACGGCTGCACGAACTGGCCCGGCAGGGAGCCACAGTTGAGTATGCCGGTAATCTGCCCGCTCTGGCAAAATTAGGCGTTCGGCGCGAAGCCTGGGCTGGACAGGGACTGTCGTTCATCCGCAAAAAACAGGGCGATACCACCCGCTATTTTGTGGCAAATCTGGGCAATCAGTTTCAGGAAGGTGTAGTACAACTCACGGTAGCTGGCCCGGTTACCCGCTACGACCCACTGACCAATACTAGTAAGCCATTGTCGATCAAAAAAGGGAGGATATCCTTGCGTTTGGCACCTGGCCAAACGTGCTTTCTGACGGTTGCGCCGGGCGGTAAACCGGGTTCGATTCCCGTATCGGTCACAACCCGGTCGGCCAGCCCCATGCCCCTCACTGGCCCGTGGAACCTGCAATTTGGCCAGGGTCGACCGGCACTTAGGTTGGCTGCTCAGCAACCCACCTTAGCCTCCTGGACAACCCTGAGCGATTCTGCTGCCTATTTCTGGGGAACAGTACACTACGAAACTACCATTACAATACTCCCCGACACGGATGTGGCCAAACCCTTCTGGCTCGATTTGGGTGATGTGCGCGAGGTAGCCGAGGTGCGGCTCAACGGGCAGCCATTGGGTACGGCCTGGTGCATTCCATTTCGGGTAGCTGTGCCTCCTGGGGTGTTGAGACCGGGGGCGAACAAACTGGAAATTGCCGTGACTAACCTATCTGCCAACTACATGCGGTGGTACGATGCGCAACCCATTACGGCAACCCATCCCAACTGGAAAATCTTTTCCGACATTAACATCGTGGATATTCGCTACCGCCCCTTCGATGCCAGCCGCCGGGCTATTATGCCATCGGGCTTGCTGGGGCCGGTGCGGTTATGGGCGGAGGAGTAGCGGGATAGGGGGTTGGTATAACGACAAAATTAACCCCGCTCCTTCAGCAGAAGCGGGGGCGTTTGGTGAGGTTACCCTTACTTCAGGCTGCTCAGATACGTTTTGTTGCCGTTTTTGTTGATGTAATACTTGCCACCACGGGGCCCGGTATATACAGATTCACCGTTGGGGCCTTTTTGTGAGCGGTCAACGGGGGCTTTGTAGTCGGCGGGGGTGGCTTTTTCCTCCTTGATTTTAGGGGCTTTAGCCATTTTGTCACCACCCGCCTTCGCGTCCTTTTTGTCAGCTTTGGCTTCTTTCTTGTCATCCTTAGCCATTTTCCTGGCTTCTTTAGCATCGGCTTTCGCGGCTACATCGCCCGTCTTGTCGGCTTCCTGCTTAGCCACCTTGGCGGCCTTCTTGGCTTCTTTGGCAGTCTTCTTGTCGGCTTTAGCCTGGTCTATAGCTGCTTTGTCGGTAGCTTTTGCGCCCGTTTCTTTAGCCATCTTGTCGGCCTCCTGCTTAGCCTCTCTAGCCGCTTTTTTATCGGCTTTGGCCTGGTCTTTGGCTGCTTTATCGGTACCAGTTACAGCGGCCTCTTTTGCGGATTTGGCGGTCTTCTTCGCTTCCTTAGCGGCCTTCTTCTCGTCTTTGGCTGCCTGCTTCGCGACATCATCGCCAGCCGCTTTGGCGGCTTTCTTCTCGGCTTTAGCCATCTTCTTGGCATCTTTCGCGGCCTTCGCGTCATCTTGGGCGTAGCTGGTAAACCCAATCAGGAGGCTAAAAACGAGGGCAAATACGGCAAGGGTCTTTTTCATGATACTCAATTGTTTTGGTTAAGGCCCAAAAGTTCAACGGTTTTTCTGTAATATCCAAATACCCGTTTCCAAACCCCCGTTTTGTCCGTAAATTTGAGTAGCTGTTTCGCCACTGAACCTCTTTTTTGTGTCCGATATTCGTTTGTCTGCCGTTGCTCATCCCCCCACTGCCGCCCTCGGCGAGCCGGTTGCCTACCTCAAACGCTACTATGGTTACGACCGTTTCCGCGACCGGCAGGAGGCCATTATCCGGTCGGTGCTAAGTGGGCGCGATACGGTGGTGCTGATGCCGACCGGCGGGGGTAAATCGGTCTGTTTTCAGATTCCGGCCCTCATGCTGCCAGGGGTGTGCCTTGTGGTGTCGCCCCTGATCGCGCTGATGAAAGACCAGGTCGAAGCCCTGCAACTGAATGGCGTACAAGCCGCTTATATCAACAGCTCGCAAACGGGCAAGGAGCAGTATAAAATTGAGCGCGAAGCCACCGCCGGGCGGCTGAAACTCCTGTATGTCTCGCCCGAAAAACTGCTGAGCGAATCGTTCTTTAGTTTTCTGCAAACACTGAACGTCTCGCTCTTCGCCATCGACGAGGCCCACTGTATCTCCTCGTGGGGCCACGATTTCCGGCCCGAATATACCCAACTCATTGCCCTCAAACAGCAGTTTCCGGAGGTGCCGGTTATGGCCTTGACCGCTACTGCCGACAAGCTTACCCGCCACGATATTCTGACCCGGCTTGGTATGAACGACCCCGCCGTTTTTTTGTCGTCGTTTAACCGGCCTAACCTCAGTTTGCAGGTACTGCCCGGCACCAATCGGCTGGGGCAGATTACCCGCCTGTTGCAACTGAAACCCGATACATCGGGGATTATTTACTGCCTGAGCCGCAAATCGACCGAGTCGCTGGCGCAGAAATTGCAGGAAAAGGGTTTTGCTGCGGCCTACTACCATGCCGGTATGGACCCCGCCCAGCGGGCGAAGATTCAGGAGATGTTTCTGCGCGACGATGTCCGCATCATGTGCGCCACCATTGCCTTCGGCATGGGTATCGACAAGTCGAATGTGCGGTGGGTGATTCATTACAACATGCCCAAAAACATCGAGAGTTTTTACCAGGAGATTGGCCGCGCCGGGCGCGATGGGATGAACTCCGATACGGTGCTGTTTTACAGCTTTGCCGATATTGCCACCTATAAAGACATGCTCACCGAGTCGAACCCGGCTAATCTGGGGGTGCAGTTGGCCAAACTGGAGCGGATGCAGCAGTATGCCGAAGCTCACACCTGCCGCCGACAGATTCTGCTCGGTTATTTCTCGGAAGAACTGGGCGAATCCTGTGGCAACTGCGATGTGTGCCGCAACCCCCGCATTACCTTCGATGGTACTATACTGGCCCAGAAAGCCCTCTCGGCCATGATTCGGCTGGGCGAACGGGTGCCCATGAATATGCTCATCGACGTGCTGCGCGGCTCCCGTAACTACACCATCACCAGCAATGGCTACGACAAGATAAAAACCTATGGGGCCGGGGCCGACCTGAAGTTTGAGGAGTGGCGCAACTACCTGCATCAGCTTATCAACGTGGGTGTGATTGAAATTGCCTACGACCAGCACTACGCCCTCCGGCGCGGAATTCTGGCCGATGGGCTGCTGCATGGCGGCAAAACCATTAACCTCGTCAGGCCCGACGATGCGCCCAAACCCGTTGTGGAGAAAACCAAACGGGCCAAAGCCGAGGTGGTGCGCGACGAACTGTTCGAGCAACTCCGCGCCCTCCGCAAACGCATTGCCGACGAGCAGAATGTGCCACCCTACGTGGTCTTTACCGATGCTACCCTCTCGGAGATGGCGCAGCAGCGACCCACCACCCCCGATGCCCTGCGGTCAGTGAGTGGCGTAGGCGAGCGCAAACTCGAACTCTTCGGGAATCAGTTTTTAGCGGTCATTGTGGGCTACGTGAACCGCCGGGCCAATTAATCCATGCGCGTTGTTCACCTGAGTACCTATCACCATTTTGGCGGGGCGGCCGTTGCGGCTACCCGGTTGCACCGTGCCTTGCTGGCCAACGGCGTTGACAGCACCATGCTCATTGGCACCTCGAAGCGGCAGGATGCTCCCCGCCCCGAGCCAGGGGTGCAGCGGCTGGCCCATAACCTGCTCTCGGAGTACATGGCCTTTGGCCGGTTTGCTCTGGAGCGGGCCTTTTTCCTGCCTTACGAGCGCGACCGCTCGGTGCGGTTTCAGTTTTCGCCCGCCTGGACCGGGGCCGACCTCACCTTTCACCCGGCGGTGCAGCAGGCCGATGTAATCCACCTGCACTGGATCAACTTTGGGTTTTTATCCCTCGATAGCCTGAAAAGCCTGTTTGCGCTGGGTAAGCCTGTTGTCTGGACGCTCCATGACCAATGGGCATTTACGGGCGGTTGCCACTATACCCGTGGCTGCGAGCAGTTTGTGACCCATTGTGGCCAATGTCCCTACCTGCGCAAGCCTGGCCCGCACGATCTGGCCTGGCGCGTATTTGCCCGAAAACAGGCCGTATTGGCGGGCGTGAACCTGCACCTTACCCCTCCGAGTCAGTGGCTGGCCCACGAGGCTCAACGCTCGGCGTTGCTAGGGCATGTACCGCTCACGGTAATTCCCTACGCTATTGACCAAACGGTTTTCCGGCCTATAAACCGGGCCGAAGCAGCCGCACAGTTTGACTTACGGCTATCAGAAGGCGAAACCCTGGTGCGGCCCCGCTTGTTGTTTGGGTCGGCTACTGTGACGGATCCACGCAAGGGCTTTGCTTATTTTGCCGAGGCTCTTACCCTGCTGCATCAGCAATACCCGGCACTCGCCCCCGAAATCATTGTGTTTGGCAAAGGCCGCAGTTACCTCTTCGACGCGCTTCCGTATCCAATCAGGCACTTGGGCCTGCTCACCTCAGAGGCAGCTATTGTGGCGGCTTATAACCTGGCTGATGCCCTAATTGTGCCCTCGCTGGAAGATAACCTGCCCAACACGGTCATTGAAGCACTAGCCTGCGGCACCCCTGTACTGGGATTCGCTACGGGCGGTATTCCCGAAATGATCGATCATCAGGAAAACGGCTTTCTGGCTGCCGTTGGGTCGGCGCAGGAGCTGGCCAACGGCCTGCACTGGCTGCTGACCGACCCTGACCCCGCCCAACGCCGACAAGCCGCCCGCCAATCTGCCGAAGCCCGATTCAGCGAACCCGTAGTAGCGGGGAAATTCCAGGAGTTGTACAATTTAATGAGTGAAAGAGTGAAAGAGTGAACGACTGGTATGTGACCATTTTTATATGCGCCAGCCCTTCGCTCTTTCGCTCTTTCGCTCTTTCGCTCTTTCGCTCTTTCGCTCTTTCGCCCTTTCGCCCATGATCACCATCTCTATCATCACCATCACGTACAATGCCGAGCGGTTTCTGGAGCGGACAATCCAGAGTTTGCTGGCACAGACGACGACCGATTAT
>JBBQUC010000301.1:0-5608 GCA_038212815.1 Cytophagales bacterium | reverse complement strand
GACCAAAATATCGAGCAGTGCATGCTTTTTGCGTCGGTTAAGCCGAAAGTCAGGGACTTTGGCAAAGAATGTTTCCCAGTTCATTCCCCAAAGGTCTGACTAGAATCACAATACCCCTATTTTTATGCGTTCAACCTGTTTTTTATTCAGGGAATCGCGTAATTTAGCCTTATATTCCAGAGATGAATCGAATTCCGGCTAACCCCTACCCCCTTCATGCGTAAACGCGCTACCCTGTCGGTATTACCCTGGCTCTTGGTAATGGGTACCGCGCTGCTGACGATGAGTGTATTTTGGCAACGAGCCACCGCCCCGGTTTGGCTTATGATACTGGCCCCTGCCCTCTTACTCATTGCCCTCTCGCTGGTAGCAGGGCTATATGGCTGGCGGTATTTGCACCAACGGCAGCGGGCGTATCTGCAAACCGAAATGCTGCAATCGCTGGTGCATGAATTTCAGACTCCCATTGCTACTATCCGCATGGCTGCCGACCTGCTCGACTCGCCCCTGGCGCGGGGTAATGCCGAACGAACGGATAAGTACCTGCGCATGATTCGGGAAGAGACCGAACGAATGAAACACCAGGTAGAGACCATGCTCAGTTTGGCTCATGCTGACCGGAACGAACTGGTGCTGCACCCCGAACCCCTGAATATGCATGATCTGCTACAATCAGTAGCCGACCGGCATGGCGAGTATATTACCCTGCATTTAGAGGCTACCCAGCCCCTGCTGATGGCCGACCGGCTTCACCTGACCAATGTACTGCACAATCTGGTAGATAACGCGGTAAAATACAGCAACAACGACCCCGATATTACCCTCCGCACAGCCACCATCGATAAGCAACTGGCCGTTGCTATCAGCGACCAGGGAATCGGCATTCCGGCCCATTTGCAGGAACGTATTTTTCGACCTTTCTACCGCGTTGAAGGCCGCGACCAACCCAGCGTAAAAGGCTTTGGCCTGGGTCTCAGCTACGTACAACGCATTGTGCAAGCCCATAACTGGCAGCTCAAACTAACCAGCACCCCCGGTCAGGGCAGCGAATTCCGCATTCTGATGCCCGTGTTAACGAGCGAAAGAGTGCCGCAACAGAAGTTGAACGAGTGAACGTTCACTCGTTATCTTACCTGCATCACCCCATTCATAATCCGCCAATGACCGGGGAATGTGCAGACAAAGGGGTAATCGCCGGGTTGGGTAGGAGCTGTAAAGGTTAACCGATACGACTGGCCGGGGTTCACCAAAGGAGTAGCGGCCAGCACCTGCGGAATGGCGGGTACGTAATTCTTTTCAGCTCCATCTTTGGCGGTGATCAGTTTGTCAGCAGCGGCCCCAATAATTTCCATGCTTTTAGGTTTACCTATCACCAGGTTATGCTGCATGGCATCGGGGTTTTCAAGCACAATTTCCACAGGCTTCCCTGCCTTAACGGTAAAAGTAGCCTGGTCGTACTTCATGGCTTCGCGCACGGTTTTCAGCCGGATGATGGTTACATTTGGATCAACTGGAGTTATGCTGGCCAGGCCCCAGGCTTCGTAGAGCCGGTGTAGCCGGTCGCGGTTATCGCCCGAAACGGCGTTAGTCAGGCTGGCTAAGAACGAGCGGTCAGCTTCGCGAACGGTAGCTTTCTGTTTGGGGTTCCAGCCTTCAGCTATGCCTTTCACCACGGCCGCACTCTGGTTTGCCTCAAGTTGCTGCGATTGCCGGAGTAATGCCACCACCGAATCAACCGGGGCAATGGAGGCATAGGAGCGGCTGGCGCGTTCGAGTACAAAGGCCGACATACTGGCAGGAGCGCGGTAGGTGAGCGTATGGGTGAAGGCATTATTTTGCTCGTTGGCTTCGGCAATGGCGTTGTTTTTATCAACCATGACAGCCATTTTGAAATCGCCCGCCTGTTCGGCAGCAAACTGAAGGTCGCCGGTCCAGGGGCCGTTGGTATTTTTGCGGATAACCGTACTTTCGCCCGGTGCCAGACCTGCATCGAACACATAGCTGACGAGGTCAATTTTTCGGCCCGGCCCTTCAATCCGAATGCTGAGCGGCACCACTGTACCTTTGGGCAGGGCTACCCCGCCCTGATTTGTCACCTCAATACCAAACCGCACGTTCTCACGCACCACCGGCGAAGCGGGTTCGGTAATAACGTTCGTGATGACTAAGTCGGGCTTATCAGATGAGGCATTTGTAGCCATCATCTGATGCTGTTTATGCGCATCTGCCGAAACTGCGTTAGCGGTCTGATTGACCGCTACATCTGTTGTTTTGGACTGTTTAAGCGCGTTTGCCGCTAACAGGTTTATGTATTGTTTCATCAACTGCCCACCATTTGTTGTCAGTGCACAGGCAAAGGCATCAGGCAACCAACGGTCGTTGGTTTCAGTAGCTGCTAAAGCTAAACGCGACAAAACGGCCTGCTGCACGGCTGTAGTTTGGGGCATATCGGCCAGTGCCAGTAGCGTATTCAACAGTACTAATGGTTCTTTATCAGCTAACATATTGGCATCCAGCAACGCATTGGCCGATTCGGTAGTGCGGGGTATCACCTGCATAACTGTTTTCCTGACGTGACCATCGGGATGATGTAACGCTTGTTTTAACACCGAAAACAATCCCGGCTCGTTCAGTACGGTCAATCCTTCCAACGTTCGCAGGGCGTGTATAGCTCCCGGATTTATACCCTGCTCATCAACCGATTGGTCAGTTACCATTGCCACCAACTGCGGCACAGTATCCTTATTTCCACGCTCAACCAACAGCCGCTGGGCAGTAATGCGCCAGAACATATTCGGATTTTTCAGGGCAGCTACCAACTCCTGTGGGTGGTCTTTGCTGAGGGGCATTGGGGCATAAGCCGAACCATTTTTGTAGGCTACCCGATACAACCGGCCATGCGTGTAATCGCGCAGGGGAGTGTCGTAGGCATTGCCCGTGCCGTTCCCGAACCCTTTGGGCGTAGGATTATGCTGAATAATGTAGCTGTACCAGTCGGCTACCCACACAGCACCGTCGGGGCCAACCTCGGCAAACACAGGGGCGAACCACTCGTCGGCCCCGGCCATCAGATTAAAGCCCGTACCAATGGGTTCAACATCTTCAAAATCGGTGCCGTTTTGCTGCATCAGGTTCTGGTGCACAATATGCCCGGTGGGTTCGCAGACAAAGGCAATCTTGTTCCAATAGGCTTTAGGGAAAGCACGGGCGGTATAAAAATTATGGCCCGCTGCTGCCGTGAAGCCGCCAAACACGTCCACCTGCCGCACTTTAGGCGTAATGGGTTTCATGTCTTTGTGGGTGTCGGTGCCACGGCTCCCGTTTTCGCGTAGGTGTTCGGCTCCGTGAAAATACCGTTTCGGAATAGCCATGTACCAGCCATGGCTGTTGTTGGCTGTCGAGCCAAACACATCGCCCGTTTCGGTAATGCCCAGCCCCCAGGTATTGTTAGAGGTGCGCGTCATCCACTCCAATCGGGTCTCTTTCCCATCAACCCCTGGTTTAAACCGGAAGAATGCCTGTCCGAAATCGAGCGAGTCGGCCTGTGGGTTTACTTTGCCCTTGAAGCCTGAATAGCCCACGCTGCCCCAAATCCAGTTATCAAGCCCATAATGCAGATTACTCGGCCCGGCATGGGTATCGAAGGTGCCGAATCCGGTAAATACCGTTTTTCGCACGTCGGCCTTATCATCGCCATCGGTATCCTGAAAAAACAGCATATCGGGTGCCTGACTCACGTACAACCCGCCGTTGGCAAATACTAAGCCCGTCGGAATACTGAGTCCTTCGGCAAAGGTGGTAAACTTGTCGGCCTTGCCGTCGTGGTCGGTATCTTCGCAGATCACAATCGAGTCGGAGCCGCCGGTGGGCTTGCGTTCGTTGGGATAATCTTTGGTAATCAAGACAAACAGCCGCCCGCGTTCATCCCAGGCCATAGCAATGGGGTGCATCACATTTGGCTCGTGGGCGAAGAGTTCCAGGGTAAAGTCAACCGGCACCTGAATATGCTTCATCGACTCTTCGGGCGATAGCGGTTCCTGCTCCAACTGCGGGCCGGGGCGTTTTTCGTAATTGGGCAGTTTGGCCTCGTGGTAGGCAAATGGCTGCGGATTCAGGTTGTCGTGGAGTTGCTTCACCCCATCGCCAACGGCCCACAAAATACCCCGTTCGAGCAACTGCTGAAACCCCGGCTGACTCCAGGTGCGTTCATCGTGTCCATAAGCCGTGTAAAACACCCGGCCTTTGCCGTATTGGCGTGTCCAGGTATAAGGCTCCTCTCCCGTGTTCGGTTTATCACCCTTCTGATCGGCTTTAATATCCCGCACGGCCAACACATTATTATCGGCCTGTAAGTGGCTATGCAGATAGGTTTCGTCGTAAGCACTGAACACGGGCAAGCCCGCCACAATGGGGCTATTGGGCTGGGTAAACCGGGTCTGAATGGTATCCATTTTATGCCGCCAGAACTGCCCGCCCACTACTTTGTCGACATACTCAGCCGAGTTACGGAAGCAATACGACGCACAATGCACCGGAATGATTCCATGTCCAGCAGCCACATAATCGAGCAAAGCCCGTTCCTGCGGCTTAGCGATGCTGTCCCAGTTGGCGTAGATCAGTAATCCATCGTACTTATTTAGGGTTTCGGAGTTGAGGTCTTCGAGCCGGTCGGTGTAGGTGATATTGATACCCCGATTACCCAGCGCGGCCATGAGTTGCGGCACCCGCTCAACAGGCTTATGATGCCCGTTATCGCCCAGAAACAGAATTTCTGTCCGGCGCGGTCGGTTGTTACCAGCTTGCGCCGGATTCAGGGTTGCCGCCTTTGCCATCGGTCTGCCCCCAAAATCGCGGGGGTTGCTGGCCGGTTGGCGGGTGCAGTGGGTGAAAAGAAGGCTTAATGAAATGAACGAAAGAGAAAGACGAGTCATAATTGACAGAAAGTTCAGGCAAAAGGTTTTATAGCTGAGCGGGATATTTATCCCGCACCAATTAACAATGGGCATTTGCCCGGTTAATGCAACAAATTATATTACCGGGCAAATGCCCGCTGTTAGTAGCTTCCGAACAAATGTTCGGAAGAGCGTCATTCAGATAAGCACTTCGCTTTCATCTTCTTCAATCAACCGGGCCAGGTTAACTGTCATGCCTTCCGTAACAGTAATATCAACATCCCAATGCTGATGGATGATAATGGCCGCACCCAATGATGATTCCTAGACAACGCGGTGGTTTTCGGTGAAAATCCAGATTACTTTCTGCACGCCAAATTCGTGCAACTGGCGGGTTTTTTCGAGAAAGTAATCGTGACCGTATTTGTAGTTGCTCAGGTCGGCCTGCGTATCAACTTCAATGACAAAATCGGGCGGCATGTCAATATATTTATTGGTAATGGGTAGTGTTTTTAATCGCTCTCGCCGATAAATAGCAATGTCGCAGGCACGGGTTTTCTTTTTGGCAAACTGTACGCCAATCTCATTATATAGAAAGCGATACATTTTAGCCTGCAGATCAGGTTAAACGCATTTAAATAGCGGTTAGGACTTTAAGCAAATAATTGTTATCCCAACCCGCTAACTTCCGCCGACTCTTAATACTTTCTTTGTCT
>JBBQUC010000300.1:0-5655 GCA_038212815.1 Cytophagales bacterium | reverse complement strand
CAATTAAAACAACCCGCTACGGCGGACGAATGCCATGAAAAAGATACTTCTTCTACTCTTCGTTACCAGTACCGCATTTGCTCAGTTTGGTGGCCCCGGCGGGGGCGGTGGTCATGGCGGCCCGGGTGGCCCCGGTGGTTTTGGGCAAAAAACCGAGAAAACGTTTATTCCCGGCACCGATACCGATGACAAACCCAAAGGCAACGGCAAAATTGCCGGTATCCTGATGGACTCTACCAGCGGCAAGCCCGTTGAATACGCAACCATTGCCCTGCTCAATCCGAAGACCGGCAAACCCGTCGATGGTACTACTGCCGATGATAAAGGCCGCTTCTCGCTGAACAAACTCGCCCCCGGCGACTATAAACTGCAATACTCATTTATTGGCTATAAAAGCAAAACCTCGGCGGTAATCACTATTGTTAAAGGTACCGACATCAACGTGGGCGTAGTGAATATGCCCCCCGATGTCAGAATGCTGAACGAGGTAACCGTGACGGGTCAGTCGACCATGATTGAAGAGAAAGTGGACCGGCTGGTGTATAACGCCGAGAAAGACGTAACCACCAGAGGAGGCGACGCTGCCGATGTGATGCGGAAAGTACCGATGCTCTCGGTTGACCTCGATGGCAACCTTACCCTACGCGGCAGCAGCAACATTCAGGTGCTGATCAATAACAAACCCAGCACCATTGTAGCCGCCAGCGTTGCCGATGCACTGAAACAGATTCCTGCCGATATGATTAAGAGCGTGGAGGTGATTACCAGTCCCTCGGCCAAGTACGATGCCGAAGGATCGGGCGGGATTATTAACATCATCACCAAAAAAACCACCTTACAGGGGCTTACTTTAGATGTAAACAGTGGCGTTGGCAACCGGGGATCGAACTTGGGCCTGAATGTCAACTACCGCACCGGCAGAATGGGCTTTTCGCTCGGCGGCTTTGGCCGGGCCGAATACAACGTAAAAGGCGAATTTACCAACACGCAGACCACCAAAACCGCTGCTGGCAACCAGATTACCATACAGGACGCTACCACGCTGACTCAGCGGCTGTTTGGCAACTACCAGTTGGGCTGGGATTATGACATTGACAAGAACACTTCCCTCACAGCCAGTGTGCGCTACGGGGCCAGAAACGGCAACAACACCCAGAACGGGCTGCTCACCACCACCTATCTGCCCGGTGCCAGCTCGCCCCTACTCAACGCCCGCGATGTAACAACGAAAGACATCAACGCCAACATTGATGCCAACGTTACCTATACCAAAACCTACAAACCCCAGCAGGAACTAAGCATCCTGACCCTGTTCAGCCGGAACAACCGCCAGAATAACTTCACTGCCGACCTGCTCAGCCCCAGCGATTTTCGGAACGACCTGCACACCATACTGTCGCGGCAGCGCAACGATAATCCCAGCGACAACCAGGAATCGACCCTCCAGATCGACTATCAGACACCCATTGGCCAGAAACAACTGCTGGAGTTTGGTGGTAAAGGCATTATTCGCCAGGTAAACAGCGACTTTGCTTACTACGCGGCACAGGGAGCTACCGGCAGCTATTCGATTGATAATACCCGCTCGAACAACTCGCTGAATTATGACCAGCAGATTGCTGCCGCTTATACATCGTTCACGGCGGCTTTGCCCAAAAAATTCACCCTTAAAGCCGGGGCGCGGTATGAATACACGTTCCTGAATGCCCGCTTTGGCAGCGAAACGAGCGGCACACCTATTGCCCTGTCGAACTATGGCAATTTAGTGCCGAGCATCAATATCTCGAAAAGCCTGGCAAAAGGTAAAATTGTAAAATTAGCCTACAACCGCCGGATTCAGCGGCCCGGTATTCAGTTTCTGAACCCAAACATAAACTCGTCGAACCCAACTAATATCAGCCAGGGAAATCCGAATCTTTCGCCTGAACTGACCGACAATCTGGAGCTTGGTTTTTCGATACCCTTTAAGGCTGTTTACCTGAGTACCGCTCTGTTTGCCCGCCGAACCAACAACGAGATAACGGGCGTTCGCGACATAACAACGGTGCTGATCAATGACCTGCCTCAAACCGCTATTCGTACCACGTTTCAGAATGTAGGCCGCGAAGATACCTACGGGCTGAATGTGTTTGGCAACGTCAACCTGTCCTCGAAACTGCAACTGAACGGTGGCTTCGACCTGATGCACGTAAGCCTGACGAATAGCAATGCTAACCCCATTTATGCAGCATCGAACGCTGGTTGGGTATTGGGCGGACGTATGTTTGGTACCTACAGCATTGGCAACGGCTGGGGTATTCAGGGCGGTGGCGGAATGATGGGCCGACGGATTCAGTTGCAGGGGTATCAGGGTTCGTTTGCCTTCTATAACCTCGGTTTCCGGAAAGACATTGCCCAGAAAAAAGGCAGCATCGGTTTAGTGGCCGAAAACTTCCTGAATCACCCCTTCAACGTTCGCTCAGAGTCTAGTTCGTCTATCCTGACCCAGTCGAGTGTAAACAGTTTTTATAATGCCGGCGTAAAACTGACCTTTACCTACAAAATCGGGAAAATGAAGTTTGTGGATGCCAAGAAAAAGAAATCCATTGATAACGACGACGTGAAAGGTGAAGGCGGTGGTGACAACCAACAGCAGGCGGCTCCCGCTGGCGGTGGTCGGCCCCGGTAACAACTAGGTTTTGTTAGGATAAAAAATGCCCGGCACTACCGGGCATTTTTTGCTGAAGAGTAATTAACCGGCCTTACTTTTAGGTCGGGGGGTGATTAAAACAACCGTTTCCGCATCACATCGAAAGCACCGACCAGAAAGGGGCCGAGCGGTACGGTCTGCATAATGCGGATGTCTTCCCAGAAGGTGGTATCTTCATCGAGGAACCGGAAAATCTGACTGGGGGGGTTGTGCTCATATAGACGGGTGAAAATATCGTCGGCAGGGTGGCGTTTGTATTGCAATACGTTCAGCAACACACTGTCGAGATACCCTTTGAAAAAGACCCGCAGCCTTGATTTTTTACGGATGGGTTGACCCATTTCGGCCAGGTTTTGTACTAACTCACGCAGGTACTGCTGGGTGCGCTGAAAGGTATAACCGGTAGAGGGTTTGGTATAACCGCCCGATGTGCCAATCCGAATCAGATGCTCGGCGGGCCGGTCGGGTGCCTGCTCGTCCGACATGGGAATCACACCAAACTCGGTTTCGCTGATCTGGTAAGTACCCGCGTCAAGAAACTGGTCGATATACGTGCGCAGAGCCGTTTCGTAGTCAGTTTCGGACAGCAGGTGGTCGTTAAAAATGGTGTACTCTACCAGAGCAGTCTGGGTGTCGAAGGGCAGTACGTACAAAAACCGACAGTCGCCCTGCTGCGCCACTCGAAAATCCATCATGCGGGGGTGCTGCACATCGAAACAGGGTTTCTGGGTGCGGATTATCCAACCCTTAAAATGCTGTAGCAGGTTGTGACGTTCGGGTAAATTGAGCCGTAGGGCATACGTGCTGTCAAACACATAATCAGCCATGTAAGGTTCATCGTCGGCAATCACAAAGCCGCCCTGTGGCGTGTCGGCCACGCGGTTGATGGTGGCTTGCCGAAACTCGATGTTCGGAAACTGCCGGAGGTGTTCCTGCACAAAGGTGTAAAAATCAATGCCCCGCAGCAGTTTATACCGATACGTCCCCAGATCGAGCGGCCCCGACAGTGTGGTGCCGTAAAAATCGACAGTATCCCAGGTGCGGAAGAGGATCGACTCAAATGGCCCGGCTCCCTGCTCCCAGAATGACCACGTCCGGTCATTCTGATCTTTTACGGCTTTATCCAGCACCAGCACTGAGCGGTTGCGCAATGGAGACAAACTCAGGTAATAGGCTAAACTCAGGCCCGCCATCCCTCCACCCGCAATAATAAAATCGTATCGCTTCATGCTTACACCAGCACGTGCCGCTCGGCATGATAGCTTGACCGTACTAATGGCCCCGATTCTACGTATTTCAGCCCTCGCCGGAGTCCTTCTTCTTTATACCGGGCAAACTGATCGGGGTGAACCCACTCCATCACTTCATGGTGCATTTTGGTGGGTTGCAGGTACTGCCCCAGGGTCAAAATATCCAGCCCATTGGCCACCAGGTCGTCCATCGCTTTGTGCACCTCGTCGGCAGTTTCGCCCAAGCCGAGCATAATCCCCGATTTGGTGCGTTGCCCATACGCTTTGGTACGCTGAATCTGCTCCAGGCTACGCTCGTAGCGGGCCTGTGGCCGCACCCTCCGGTACAGCCGCTCAACGGTTTCCATGTTGTGCGAAACCACCTCCTGCCCAGCCTCGATCATTCGGATGAGCGCGTCCCAGTTACCTTTAGTATCGGGTATCAGCGTTTCAATGGTGGTGGCTGGCGAGGCTTCTTTCACGGCCCGCACGGTTTCATGCCAGATTTCCGCGCCCCGGTCTTTTAGCTCATCGCGGTTTACGGAGGTTATAACGGCGTGTTTCACCTTCATCAGCACAATGGCTTCGGCCACCCGCCGGGGTTCGTCGGTGTCATATTCGTTGGGGCGACCCGTAGCTACGGCGCAGAAGCTACAGGACCTGGTGCAAACATTACCAAGTATCATGAATGTAGCGGTGCCAGCACCCCAGCACTCGCCCATGTTGGGGCAATTGCCACTCTCGCAAATGGTATGCAGTTTATAGGTATCCACCAGTTTGCGAACATTGGCATACTCTTGCCCAATGGGCAGTTTTACCCGCAACCAGTCGGGGCGTTTCGGTCTGGCGTTACGTTGTTCAGTGGGGACAATAACAGGGAGTTCGATCATGGAGCACGAAGGCGTAGCTTTCTGGTAAAATGCAAAAGTTAGGGCTAAAGTTCGTTATTTTACTTAACTTGCTCCTCCGAAAACAACCCATAGGCATGGTCAGTACGGCACAGCCGAGAACCTCGACCAGGCTATTTATCTACGTTCGCTTGATGTGAGTCTATCTCTAAAAAGGCTGTATAAGGGATTGGTTTTTGCCACAGGCTGATTGAGTCTCCCCGAAGTTACTTTTTCGATCCGAAGAACAGCGAGATATACCCCGACGTGAAGAAACTGCGATTGTCGGTGTTGGGGATGATGATGATTTTGCTGGGGAAAATCTCGGTCAGGAAGCCAATCTCTACCCCGGTGGTGTTGTTATGAAACGCGCTGAGTTCGAAGCTCACTGCCGCTTTTAGGTTTAGTCCCACGGTTAGCTGCGACTGTCCCAGGCCCTGAAAAAATCCTCCGGCTCCAATGGCTTCGCCGTAGCCTTTTGGATTGGTGCCATTGATGGTGTTGGCAAAGGGTACATTGGTGACGTGATTGCCTTCGGCCACTTCCACAAAATACGGTTTAATAATGCCCAGTGAAGGGCCTGCGGCAAAAATAGCGTTTACAGCAACTCCCTCATCACTACTGCGCCGGAACAGAGCCAGCGAGCGGCCATACTGCGTACGGAGCACAAACAGGTAGTTTTCTTTACCCGGAATAAACCGCTGACCGGTATAGCCAGTGGAGGTTTGTACTTCTTTGGGGTGCTTCACATTCACCAGTTCCACCCCGAAATAGCGAAATTGCTTTTTACCAAACAGGGTACCAGGCAGCAATTTCTCCTGCCGGAATACAAAACCACCCAGCACACCCG
>JBBQUC010000299.1:0-5658 GCA_038212815.1 Cytophagales bacterium | reverse complement strand
ATGACGCAGGAGTGCCACATTTTCCAGCAATGGTTAGCCAGGCCACTCTTGATCCGGTAGCTGCCATCGGCATTCTGAGCATAGCGACTGTACTGGTCGAGAGTCGGGATGAGGGCATTACCCTGCTCATAGGCATAAATCTGCGCCGTTTTCAGCACTACTTCGTCCACACCCAGTTTACGGGCGAGTTTCCTAACTTCGGCAATCTGGTGCTGGTTGGGCTGCACCACCAGAAACTGAAACATCACGTGGGGGGTGCGCGAGGCTAATTCTTTTTTCCAGCGAACGATGTTGCGGGTACCTTCCAGCACTTTTTCCAGTTTACCACCCACGCGGTATTGTTCATACACATCCTGCGTAGTGCCGTCGATAGAGATAATGAGCCGGTCCAGTCCCGACTCTACCGTTTTGCGGGCGTTAGCATCGGTCAGGTAATGGGCGTTGGTACTGGTAGCGGTGTAGAGGTTCCGGTCGGCAGCATAGCGCACCAATTCCAGAAACTGGGGGTGCAGGTAGGGTTCGCCCTGGAAATAGAAAATCAGGTAAAGCAGCGATTCGTGCAGTTCGTCGATGGTGCGTTTGTAGAGAGCCTCGCCGAGCATACCCGTGGGGCGCGTAAACGAGCGCAGCCCGCTGGGGCATTCGGGGCACCGCAGGTTGCAACTGGTGGTTGGCTCGAACGACAGCGACATGGGCAACCCCCGGTGCGTAGCCACCCCCGACTGTTGCGAACGGTAGTAGCTGGTTAGCACACGCAGGGCGTTAGCAATGCGTTTGGGGGTTAATTTGCGGGCAAAGTTGAGGCCGTCGAGGCAGCGACCAACCGTTTGATTGCGGGTCATGACGCAAAGGTACGGCGGGAGTGCTAGAGTAGAGTACCGTTTACAGCTTAATCACCGCCGAAATAAAGTCTTCGAGCACGGGGTGACGGTTCGTTTTGGCAACTGTTACCGGGGGACGTTTGTGCACGAGCGGCAGAGCCGGTTTGCCAGCCTGCCCGTTCAGAATATCCAGTAAAATCCGGGCTATGTACTCGCGCTTATTCAGGACAATATCGTGCCGATTTTCAGGCAGGATAAACTCCTTTACGCGGGCGTTTACCAACTGCTGTTTGGCAAATAATACATTGGCAGGGTACACCAACTCATCGAGTTGACCGTGCAGCATGGTAATGGCCGCTTTTATTTTGGGCCAGTCGGGCAGTATTTCATTCAGAGCCTGCCGATGGGCCAGTTTTTCATCGTTAGCCAGTTGCAGCAAGGTAGGCACCACCCACCGTAGCGGGGGCTTATCGACCCAGTGGCTAATGCCGTAGGTACGCTCCAACCCTGGCCCCAGGGCCGAGGAAACAAACACTACGTGCTTTACTACATCGGGGTTGTTCATGGCCAGCCGGGCCGCTACCGACCCACCATACGACGAACCAACTAAAATCAGGTAAGGCGTTGGCGAACCGGCTTTGGGCTTATAGCGGTCGATGAGGGGCTGTAATAACTGGGCCTGCCGGGCTATAGAGGTTTCGACCCGCCCAAAATCGGAGTAGCCATAGCCAGGGCGGTCAACGGCCACCAATTGAGCCTGATTGAGCAGTGATGCATCGTGCAGAAACCCGTTAAAAAACGAGAGCGAACTGGGTGCCCCGTGGATAAACAAAATGGTAGGTTGCCCCTGATGAGCGGGTGTTTCCACAAACCGGATAGTGCGCGGCCGCGATTGCCCATCCTGAACCGTATAGTGATGCACCACCGGGCGAATAAGCTGTTGGCTAAACTCCGCCGTTAATTCAGCATCGCTCTGGCGAAACTCTACAAACCAACCCGCAATCAGCCCACCTACCGCCAGTACGGCCAGCCCCCCAAACGTCCAGGCCAGGATGCGTAGAAACGTTTTCATACCTTTTATATGAACAAAGCTTATACCAGTAACACCACTTACCAGCACTTTGATTAGATTTCGGGTAAAAAGTCTAGCCAGAGGTTATTAAGTGGCCGCTTAAACCGCTGAGCTGACCAGAAATCGGCGCACATGGCTCTTGGTTAAATAGTCATTAAATTGCATCAACCCCAGCGGGTTACTTTACCCATTCAGCCGTTACACTTGTACCTTTGTGCGTTACTTCCTTCCATGAACCGTCTTTATTTTCTTTTGTCCTTTGGCTATACGTCGGCGGTACTGGCGCAACCGCCCAGGGTGTTATCCCTACAGCAGGCCCTGACCGAAGCGCGCCAGAACAGTCCTATCCTGCGGGCCGAGCAACTGAACGTAGGGATTTCCCAGGCCGATGTGGTGACGGCGGGTCTGAAGCCAAACCCGGTCTTGAACAACCAGTCGCTGCAATTGATGAAGCCCTCCCGATTTGCCGAAGGCACGGGCCTTTTCAATAACCAAAACCGGCAGGTCTGGTGGCAGTTGACTTCGCCCACCAACATCAACAAGCAACGCCAGAAAGCCGTAGCCCTGGCTGAGCAGTCGGTTGAACTGACCCGGCGCAATTATGCCGAAACAGAACGCAACCTGCTGTTTACCGTGGCCAGCCAGTGGCTCGATGCCTGGAGTACCCAGCGCAACCTCAGCCTGATTGCCGAAGCGCAGCGCACCCTCGATACGTTGGTGGACATTAACCGCGTCCGGCTTCGCAACCAGGTCATTACCCAAACAGACCTGCTGCGCACCCAGGTACTGGCCGATCAGTACCGGCTGCGGGGGCAAACGGTGCGACTGGCCTACCTCGCTCAGCTAGCGGGCCTGAAACGCCTGCTGGGCACCCCCGACAGTCTGGATGTTGGCATGAATGAAGCGGCCTCGTATTGGCACCCAGCCCCACTGGATAGTTTATTGAGTACCGTAACCAGCACCCGCACCGACATCCAGGTAGCCGATCAGGCCATTGAAGTAGCCAACCGCAATCGGGTATTGCAGGAAGCCCTCCGTACGCCCCGCCCCGAATTAGGGGCGATCTACAACCCCCAAAACGGGGTGCCCTACATTGGCTTTTTTGGCACCATGCCCCTGCCGTTTTTCAACCGCAATCAGGGCGAAATTCAGAAGGCCAAAGTGATTCAACTCCAGACCCAGCAAGTGGCTACCTACACCCGAACGTTTGTGCAGAGCGAAGTGCAGACCGCCTATCGCGCCTACCAAACCCAACAAAGTAACCTCAATCGCTATGCGCAGATTGAGCTACAGGCCGATCAGGTGCTGGCCAGTGTGCGGTATGCGTACCTGAAAGGCGGCACCAGCATTGTCGATTTGCTCGAAGCCCAGCGGTCGTGGCTCGATGTGCAACAGGAATACCTGAATACCCAAACCGAATACCGCCGGGCGTTGATTCAACTCCTCTACGCCACTGGCCAACTGCGAGAAATAGCCAAATAAATTTTAACATTGGAATACAAACCAAATGAAACCCTTACCCCTACTGGCCCTGTTTTTCACCCTCACTGCCTGCCATAAAGAAGAAGCACCGAAACAGACCGTTATGGAACCGGCCCGCCCTCTGGTTACCGAAGCCGGGCGGCTGATCCGCTTTGCCAACGACCCCGTTACGCTGAAGTTTTTTCAGACCCAGGCTACCAATAATGGCGCACTCTCAGCCAATTTTGTGGCTCCAGCCCATGTAGTAGCCACTGTGGTCGGCGGACAGAATACGGGTGGACGGGCATTGGTGCTCTTCGACGACCCTACCCTCACCGACAACTACGCTCAGTTTCAGCAGCGGCTGACCAACATCCGGCAAATTCAGGAAGTAACCATCCGGCAAAAACAGATTGAACTGTCGCGGGCGAAAGACCTGGCCGAACACGGAGCCGCCACGGGCCGCGAGGTGCTGGAAGCCCAAACCGCCCTCTCTATGGAAGGCACCAACCTGGCCAATGAACGCGCCCAACTAGCCGAACACGAAACCCAACTCCAGCTTGGTGGCTTCGACCCCGACAAACTGCGGCAGGCCCGGCCTGGTCAGGCATGGCTTATCTGCGATATTCCCGAAAGTCAGGTGAATAAACTACGGTTGGGCCATACCTGCACTATCCGGTTCACGGCCTACCCCGACGAGAGTGTGAGTGGCCGCGTGGATGCCTTTGGCGATGTGGTGGACAACACCACCCGCACCATCAAACTGCGCATTAGCCTGAACAACAGCCAGGGAAAATACCGGGCGGGTATGTTCGCTACTGTCTCCTTCGGCGTATCGGAGGGGCAGTTTATCTCGGTGCCACAAACGGCCCTGGTTACGGTGCAGGGCCACGATTACGTTTTTGTGCAAACCACTCCACAGTCGTTCGAACGTCGGGCGGTTACCATTGGCCAGCAGATCAACGACCGCATCATTGTCTTCAACGGCCTGAAAGACGGCGAGAACGTCGTTACTAAAGGCACCATTCAACTCAAAGGGTTGAGCTTCGGCTACTAGTTATGATTCAGAATCTCATCACGGCCTCGCTCAACAACCGCGTAGCCATTATCATCAGTGCGTTTGTGATGATGGCCATCGGCTTGCTGTGTTTTACCTACCTCAAAATTGAGGCCTACCCCGATATTGCCGACACGAACGTCATTGTGATTGCTACGTACGAAGGCCGGGCGGCTGAAGAGGTAGAACAGCAGGTGACCATTCCGCTCGAACGCGCCCTCAACAACGTTCCCAAAGTGATTGCCCGCCGGTCGCGTACTATTTTTGGCCTTTCGGTAGTGCAACTAAACTTTGCCGATGGCACCGACGATTATTTTGCCCGGCAGCAGGTCATTGAGCGGCTCTCGGCAGCTACCCTGCCGGATGGAGTGAAACCTGAACTTGGCCCACTCACCACTGCCGTCGGCGAAATTTATCGGTATGTAGTGGAAGCCCCCCCTACGTACACGCCCATGCAACTGCGCGATTTGCAGGACTGGGTGATCCGGCCCGCCCTCATTCAGGTATCGGGCATTGCCGATGTGGTTACCTTTGGTGGCCCGGTCAAGCAGTTTCACGTATTGACCAACCCCGACCGGCTTCGGAAATATGACCTTTCGCTCGAAGCCATTATCCAGGCCATTCAGGCAAATAACCTCAATACCGGTGGCAACATTGTGGAGCGGGGCGGGCAGGGATTTGCCGTACGCGGGTTGGGAGCCATTCAGAAAGCCGAAGACCTGCAAAACATTGTGCTGACTACCGTAAACGGGGTACCGGTGTATATCCGCGATGTGGCGAGTGTGGAGATTACACCGCCCCAGCCGCAGGGCATTCTGGGGTATGCCGTGCCTAATCAGGGGGTAGATGTAAACTCAGGAACGGAGGGAATTGTCTCGCTGCGCCGGGGCGAAAACCCCACTGAGGTGCTGGCCGCCCTGAAAGCCCGTATTACCGATTTGCAAACCAACGAACTACCCCCTGATGTGAAACTGCGAGTCATGTATGACCGCTCGAATCTGGTCAACTATACCCTCGAAACGGTCTCGCACACCCTGCTCGAAGGTATTTCCATCGTCGTCATTATTCTGGTGCTATTTCTGGGTGACATTCGGTCAGCACTGGTGGTTACACTGACCATTCCATTCGCGCTGCTGTTTGCCTTTATGCTCATGAAACTGACGGGAATTCCGGCCAATCTGCTGTCGCTGGGAGCTATCGACTTCGGGATTATTGTGGATGGAGCCTGCGTAATGGCTGCCCACCTC
>JBBQUC010000298.1:0-5671 GCA_038212815.1 Cytophagales bacterium | reverse complement strand
AATCACCATGAAAACCATCCACTTTACGCTTGCTGTAGCCATTTTTAGTGCCGCCATTTTGGTCGCCTTCACCAACCCCAAAAAGTCTGCTTCGGCAGTGAAAATTTTGCCCTATACCCCCGCCCAAATTGACAAGGGCCGGTATCTGGTTCAGATTATGGGCTGCGCCGATTGCCACGCCCCAAAAAAGATGACGGCACAAGGCCCCATTCCCGATCCTGACCTCGGCCTGTCGGGGCATCCGGCAGGTGTTCCAGTGCCACCTGTCAGCAAAGATGCCATGCCGAACTGGGTGCTGTTCAACCCCATGAACACCTTAGCCATTGGCCCTTGGGGAGCCTCGTTTGCTGCCAACCTCACTCCCGACGCTACGGGCATCGGCAACTGGACGGAAGAACAATTTATTGTTGCGCTAACGCAGGGCAAAAGCAAAGGCATTGCCACCGCCCGCCCCCTGCTTCCGCCCATGCCGTGGCCCAATTATGTGAACATGAAAAAGGAAGACATGGTAGCTGTGTTTGCTTATCTGAAAAGCTGTAAACCAGTTAATAACCTGGTCCCGGCTCCTATCTCTCCCGATAAACTAAATTGACAACACCGTGCCTCGGCTATAACCGAGGCACGGTTCAACCCGAAACTTACGATGAAATTATTTCTACTACTTTTTTTGGGGCTTACGAGTACACTGATAGCCCAGGCGCAGACAGACCCGCGCGAAGCCGAAATCCGTCGGTTGGAAAATGCCGAACGAGAAGCCGTTATGAACGGCGACTCAGTAGCACTGTTCAATAAAATCTGGTCGAACCAGATGATCGTTCATAACCCTGGTAACCGGATTGGGACAGTGGAGGACACTAAAATGATGCTCCGCACCGGGAATTTGCGCTATGCGTCGTTTGTCCGAAACATCGAGAAAATCACCTTCAACGACAACATTGCGCTGGTGATGGGCGAAGAAATTTTAAAGCCGCAGGGACAACAACGAAACGCAGGAAAGACCGTGACGCGCCGGTTTACTGATATCTGGAAATACGCTAATCAGCAGTGGCAGATGATTGGCCGACAGGCCACAATTATCAACGTGGAATAATAGGTTATTCACCTCACAATCTGATGGAAAAAGCACTCCAAAACCGTGTTGGCTATTTCTTTATAGCCATTCTGATTATCACAACCTTAGGTTTTTACCCGACCTACCTCGTCAAGTTTCCCACGTTTAAGGGGCTCACCTCGGCTCACCATGTTCACGGGTTTTTGGGGATTCTCTGGATTGGGATGCTGATTACGCAGGCGTTTCTGATTCGGGCCAAAAAATATGCACTGCACCGGTTTATTGGCAAGACATCGTATGTGGTGATGCCGCTGCTGCTGTTCTCCCTGTTTTTGGTGGCAAGGGCCGGGTATTACCGCAACATCCGGGTGATGAGCGAAACCGAAACCCTGGCGGGCATGACCAACGGAATTCCCGACATTCTGTTTTTGGGGACGCTATTTACGCTGGCGATGGTCTATCGAAAAAAGAAGGCCTGGCATCTGCGGTTTATGACCAGCACCGGGCTGATGATTCTGGGGCCGGGGCTGGGCCGGTTTCTGATCGTATTCTGTGGATTACCCATTCCCATTGCCATTCCATTCATTGTGCTGATGACTACCGGGGTTGCTTTGACGTGGATGATCGTTGATATACGAAATAAAAAATCAGCCTTCCCAATGGGCGTTTTTGTGGCAATCGGCTTTGCCGCGTTCGGCATCGGGGCCAGCAATCATTCGGCCTGGTGGCAGGGCTTCGCCAGGTGGTTTGCGGCTGTGTTTTTCTGAGAACGCTCTTTACACCCTTGTCCCAGATGAACTAAACAATGGAACGCTCCTATAAACACATCGGACTCCTGTTCTGGACCGTGCTGCTGGTGGTGGCACTTGGCTTCTGGAAAACCTACTTCGGGCTGTTTCCGGGATTTGTGGGCGTACCAATAAGCTGGCATTTCCACGCGGCCATGCTGCTGCTGTGGTTTGCGATGCTCATCGCACAGCCGGTGCTGATTCGGGCCAGGCGGTTTGCTATGCACCGGCTGTTGGGGCGGCTCTCGTTCGGGCTGGTGCCGTTGGTAGTGCTGTCGATGCTGGTGGTGACGCGAGGGCAGTTTGTGCGGTTTGCGGGGGTAGTTTCGGCCCGGCAAAACCTCGCCGATCTGTTTATCCCCCTTACCCAGACCCTGCTTTTTGCCGCGTTCTACGGGTTGGCAATGGCCCACCGGCGGCAACCAAAAGTGCATCTGCGCTACGTCGTGGCCAGTTCGCTCGTGTTTTTGTCGCCCGCGTTGGGGCGGCTGCCGGCCTTGTGGTCGGGTGCGTCATTCTCGACGGATAGCATCATTGTGTCGTTTCTGGTGCCGGACGTGGTGCTGCTGGCCCTGATTGGGTTTGACCTTCGGGGTGGTCAGGACAAGCACAGTCGGCCTTATGTGGTCTCGCTGGCCTTGTTGCTGGTGTCGCATCTGGGCTGGTATTTCCTGCCCGACAGGGCGGCCTGGCAAGCGGTGGCTCAGGGGCTTGTGCAGGCGTTTTTATGATTTATCTTTAGGTTTCAAACCAAATTTTTAAATGAATCGGATTACATTTTCCCTCCTGCTACTGGCAACAACCGCCAGCCAACTGCTTGCCCAGCAAAGCTGGGCCTTGAAGCCCTATGCCATAACGCTGCCCCGGCTCACAACTGCCCAGCAAAGCACATCGGCCCCACAGCAGGCGGGGAACGTGGTGTACAATACCGATGAGCAGAAAATGGCTGTGCATAACGGTACAGGCTGGCAATACATTGCCCCGGCAGAAGCCAGCCAGTTTCAGAACGAGAAATTATTCAAGACCGCTGCTACCTGGGTTGTGCCGGCTGGCGTAACCCGGATTATGGCCGAGGTTTGGGGCGGTGGGGCTGGTGGGCCAATTTATGCCTATGGGGGTAGTGGCAATACTACATTGATTGCCAATGGCGGGGGAGCAGGCGGGTATGCGCGTGGATTTATGCCTGTTACGCCGGGTAGTTCTCTTACATTGGTAGTTGGGATAGGCGGTACAGGAGCCATTCGTTCGCCAAGCGTTAGCCAATCCAGCGGTAATGATTCATATATTGTGCGAAATGCAAACGGAGATGGCCTTTATGCTACTGGTGCTTATTATTACGGGGGAGGAGGAGGTACTGCCAATGGCACAGACCTGGGGTTTATAGCCGATGGTGGTGTGGGTACTAATGGAACATTCTCCTACGGGCAAAAAAGCATGTCGGAATACATTTTGCTCATCCAGTGCGGTAATGGCGGCACTGCCTACGGCGCATCACGGGGAGGCTTTGGTACGCAGATAGCCTCGCTCAATTCCAGCGTATTGTTATATCAATCTGGCGATAATACGTATGCTCAGCAGGGCAGTTTTCCCGGTGGCGGTGGGGGCTGTGGCTATAATTATGGCGGAGACGGTGCACGTGGTATGATTGTGATTCATTGGTAACGCATTCACAATAAACAACTTAATATTTTTTACAAGGATGAAATTCATCGCTACCTTTCTTTTTCTGCTGCTCCTCAGCAACCCGCTACTGGCCCAACCCATTTTTACGCTGTCGGCCAGTGCGTTTTATCTGGGTGACGCGCCCGGTTCCTACACCGTTACCTGCCCCACTGGTACCAGTGCAGCGGTGAACGCGCTGACCAAAATCGCCGATGTGCCGCTGTTCAGTCCGGCCAGTAATCAGTACGGAGTCGGCGTAACGTTTTCGCCCCCGGCCAGCAGCAACAGCAACATACTTGTTGGTACACTGCCCCAATCGACAACGCTGTCGGTGATGGGCGGTAACGTGGTGTATGCGGTGGGCGTGCTGGCCGGAGTAGCTTCGTGCAATGCCCTGCCCGCGATAAATACTACCTCGGCATCGTTCACGCTTACGCTGGGAGGCATGACCCGGACGCAGGAGCAGGCTTACATTGCCCAGCGGACGTGGGCATTGAAGGCCAACAGTGTAAAACTCCCGCAACTGACCACCGCCGAGCAAACCGCCCTGCCTCCGCAACAACCTGGCAACGTGTTGTACAATACCGATGAGCAGAAAATGGCTATCCATAATGGCAGCAGTTGGCAGTATCTGGCGGGTGGTACGGCAACAGGGCAGTTCCAGAACGAGCGGGGGTTTATCAATCCGGTTTCGAGCTGGACAGTACCCGCCGGAGTCACCCGTGTTATGGCCGAGGTTTGGGCTGGTGGGGCTGGTGGGTCCTACTTTACGTCGATAAACGATAGACCAACGGCTATCGGTGGCGGGGCTGGTGGCTATGTGCGTAGTTCGTTTGTGGTCACGCCCGGCTCTGTTTTAACCATAACGGTGGGTAGCGGGGGTAGTGGCGATTATGCTGGTAATACTAACAGTATTGCTGGCGGCTTTTCCGGTATTAACTATGGTGGCGTTAATGTGGTCTCTGCCATAGGTGGCGACAAGTACGGAAATGGTGGACTTGGTGTCCATGCAGGATCAAGCTCGACTCAGTATCAGGGCGGGCTTGGGGTTGGTGGCGGCAACGGCACCCAAATAACCTGGTCATACAACCAGCAGGCTTCCACGACCTACTTTCCGATCATGAAATGTGGCAATGGCGGCACCGCCTATGGCGCACAACCCGGTGGCTTTGGCGATATGTTCCAATTCGCCAACGGGGTAGCTGTTGGCCTCTTTCAGGGGAATAGCAACACAAAAGATGGAACTCAACCCGGCGGTGGCGGTGGTGGGGGGTATGCCTATGGTGGTTATGGTGGTGGTGGTCTGGTTGTGCTTCGTTGGTGAGGATTGCCATCCGGCGGTGAGACGCAAGTGAGACGCAAGTGAGACGCAAGTGAGACGCAAGTATGCGTCTCTACACAACGCAATCAATTTTCAATTTCTTTAAACCCCAATTTCTCAATGACAACTACACAAAAACCCCAACTCGCGGTGGCCTACACCGCCCCCGGCCAAAACGCCAACAACGCCCCCATGCTCAATGTGCTGGGAATGGCCGTTGGTGTGAAAATCCAGCACGACCAAACGGGCGGCCAATTTTCGTGCGTCGAAACATACATGACTCCTATGCAGTTTGGCCCGCCACCCCATGTGCATTATGAGCTTGACGAAATCATGCTCGTCCTGGAAGGAACCATCACCCTACTGGAAGGCACTGAAGTCCGCGAGGTTTCGGCGGGCGGCTATCATTTTCGGCCCCGTGGGGTGGTGCATACCTTCTGGAACGCCCATGATGCCCCCGCCCGGTTTCTGGATATGTATCCCGGCACCCAGGATTTCGCGCATTATCTGGAAGAACTCTCCGACCTCGGAGCGGCTCTCTATGCCGAAGGAGCCGATCCGTTCGCCCCGGAAAGTATGGCCCGCTTCAAGGCGTTGGATGCCCGCTATAATCATGAGGTGTTTTATGAGAAAATGCCCGAACACATGGCTAAATACGGGCCGAAAGAATAAAAAATGACGTTTTTTTACCAGTAAGACTATCCCGCAGTACTCTACCGGAAGAAAAATGGCTGAGTTGGCAGGAAACAAAGAAAAGCCGAATTTTGGGGTCGCTAAACAAACCAAAATTAGCTCTTCTAATGAACCCGAAGGTCTTTGCAAAGGTAAAAAAATTTTGACCTTGTACCC
>JBBQUC010000297.1:0-5679 GCA_038212815.1 Cytophagales bacterium | reverse complement strand
CATATCGTTTCACGCACACATTATCGAGCCAGCGGATGCCACCACGCATGGGGGTCTGGTTACGGGGCTGGTCTTTCATCATAAATTCGATAAATGCGGGCACTCCTGACTGCGACGCACTCCCCGATTTGGCATCGGCGGGAATAATGATGTCTGACAGCACCGTAACGGTCTGCAACTCATGGGGCGTAAAGAATTTCTCGGCCATGAGTTGTACATCGCGCTCGGCCTCAAACGCCTGTCTGCCGCCCGGCACCTTCAGCGGCCTGGTAGTGGGTGGCGGGGGTACAGCGGCCTCGGCGGGCAGCACAGCCGCCCCAAATATTGTAGCCGGAATTCCTTTTAATAAGTCTCTGCGTTTCATGGGGTGAGGTTTTTAGATATTCTTTTGCTTCACCTGCTCGATTAGATACTCGGTAGCCCGCATGGAGGCCGCCAAAATGGTCCAGGTTACGTTTTTGTCGCCCTGGGAAACGAAGGGAGCGGCATCGACTACGAAGAGGTTTTTTACCTCGTGGGCCTGCTGGTATTTGTTCAGCGCGGAGCGTTTGGGGTCATTCCCCATGCGCACAGTGCCTACCTCGTGAATGATTTTGCCGGGGGCTTCGAGGCCGTAGTTACGGTCGGCACCGGGTTTATCGCCCAGGGCTACCCCGCCCATCGCGTGGATAATTTCCTCGAAGGTATCGTGCATGTGCTTGGCTTGCTTTATCTCGGCATCCGCCCATTTGTAGTGGAACCGCAGGGTGGGTATGCCGTACTTATCCACCGAGTTGGGGTCAATCTCGCAGTAGTTGGTTTCGAGCGGTACCGGCTCACCCCGACCGGCCATGCCGACGTAGGCTCCGTAGAACCGCCGATAATCGTCTTTCAGGCCCGCGCCGTAGCCACCCGCTGGTTTCATCTTACCATCGCGACCGGCGTATTTGCCATTTGTATTTTCCATACCGAAGCCAAAGCCAAAGCCGGGCATACCCATACCTCCGCCGTATTCGATATGATACCCACGGGGGAAATCGAGTTTACGACTGTCGAGCCACCAGGGCGTGAACACGTGCATACCGCCCACGCCATCTTCATTATACCGGGTTCTATCCATCAGGGCCGGTACAAACGCCGACCGGCTGGCTCCCGTCGAGTCGTTGAGGTATTTGCCAATAATGCCGCTACCATTGGCCAGCCCGTTCGGAAACCGGCTCGACTTGGAGTTGAGCAGCAATCGGGCCGACTCGCAGGTGCTGGCCGCCACAATTACGGCTTTGGCCCGCACCGTTTGCTCCTGCATGGTGGCTTTGTCCACATAACTCACCCCCGTACACAGGCCCGTGTTGGTGTCGGTCAGCACCTCGCGGGCCATAGCCCCGTTAATGAGGGTGACATTGCCCGTTTTTACGGCCGGTATGCAGAGTACGGACGAGGCTGAGAAATCGGCATAGACCTGGCATCCCCGCGAACACTGTGCACAGTAAAAACAGGCACCACGCTCGTTGTTGATGGATTTGGTCAGGATGCTCAGTCGCGAGGGTACTACCGGCACCCCAATGCTTTTGCCCGCTTTTTTCAGCATCAACTCATGCAGGCGCGGTTTGGGTGGAGGCAGAAAATACCCGTCTGGCTCGTTGGGGAAATCGGGGAGGTTAGTACCGAAAATACCCAGTAGTTTATCAATCCGGTCGTAATACGGCTTCATGTCGTTGTACCCAATGGGCCAGTCGTCGCCCACACCCGTGAGCGAACCGCGCCGAAAATCGTCGGGGCCGAAGCGGAGGGAGATACGGCCCCAGTGGTTGGTACGTCCGCCAAGCATTCGGGAGCGAAACCAGTGAAACTCTGTGCCGGGCTTCGCCGAGTAGGGTTCACCGTCGATGTCCCACCCGCCCCAGGCCGCGTCGAAATCGCCGAATGCGCGGGTTGAGCTAGCCCCACGCCGGGGCGATTCGTAGGGCCATTTTAGTTGAGTAATATATTTAGGGTCAGCGGGGTCGAAATACCCACCGGCTTCGAGCAGTACCACTTTGGCCCCGGCCTTTGCCAGTGTGTAGGCTGCCATGCCACCACCAGCTCCAGAGCCGATAACGGCTACATCATAGACAAGCGGTGCTTTTTTGATTTGCGGAGTATCCATGCAGATTAAGTTTACTGCTAGGCGAAGAGAAAAAAAGGTAAAACTTACTCTGAACGGGCGCGGTTTAGCCCAAAAACGGTATATTGTGGTACAAAATAGTTGTGTCATGCTCGCCACCGAAGAAATTGCCCAACCACCCGTTGTTCCGAAAGTACTTATCTATGAGATGCTGAACGGGCGACCCATTTATTACCGGGGGTATCAGGAAGTGCTGGCTACTGGTTTAGACCCCGAATCCATTATGGGAAGCAGCTCGCTCCAATCGCTTGTCGTTGGCCTTATTTTTAGCCATATTATGAACAACCGCGATAAAAAGCGGTATATCCCGATGACCAATGAAGCAGGCGTTCACCTCGACCTGAACAGCAATCTCTCGTGCGATGTGGCTATTTACGAAAAAGGCACCTTCGCCTTAACCACCAAGTATTTTGATACACCCCCCAAAATTGTGATTGAGGTGGATATTAAAGCGGATGTGAGTGAATTTGCCGGGCGCGATTATGAATATATGGCCGAAAAAACCCAGCGACTCTTTGATTTTGGGGTAGAACGGGTATTGTGGGTACTGAGCCGGTCGCGCCGGGTATTTGTGGCCGTACCGAATCAGGACTGGATTTTTACCGACTGGGCTAACGATGTGCCAGTGCTGGACGACTGTGTGTTGAACGTAAAGAAACTCCTTGACGAAGAAGAAATAGCGTATTGATGCCTACTCTATGAGCCTAAACCTACGATTTTTCTTCCCGATTGCCTTTCTTATTTTTCCGTTGTGGGGTAAAGCCCAATCGGTCTCGGCTGATACCGTATTAGCGGAACGCTTTGCCGGTATTCCTGTAGTTAAGTATAGCTATTTCCCCCCCGCCGATACGGCCCTAACCGCCACCCATTTTAACCAGGGCATACTCACCTCGCCCATGGCACTGGTGCAGGGGCGGTTGCCCAGCGTGTGGGTATTGCCCACTGGCACCGAACCTACCCGCAGCTATACCCTCCTGATACGGGGAGTTGGCTCGTTCGATGGAGCTACCCAGCCGCTGTATGTAGTGAATGGCGTACCCGGCGTTGATCCTACCCTGGTGGCACCTGCCGATGTAACCCGCCTAACCGTACTGACCGACCCGGTGCTGCTGGCACAGTGGGGGAGCCGGGGAGCCAATGGTGTGGTGCTGATCGACACGAACCCCACCTTAGCCACTGGATTCCGGTTTACCTACCAGACTACAGTGGGGGTGCAACAGCGTAGTCGGTGGGCCGAGATGATGTCTGCGGCCGATTTTCGGGCCAAACTACCGGCTAGCCAGAAACGATATGACCTGGGGGGTAATACCGACTGGCTGGCGGCTATTTCGCGGCAGGCTGTGCAGCAGCAGCATTCGCTCCAGGCAACAGGGCAGATTCGGGGATTGACCGTAAGTGGAGGGATTAACGGGCTGCTGGCTCCCGGTGTTATTCAGCATAACCAGCTTGATCGGCTCAACACCCACCTGAGCGTGAGTAATGCTGCCGATAAGCGGTTTTTCTGGCAACTCAGTGGCTACACCCGCAACGACCGCCAACTTCCCCTCGACACCGATGCGTTTGTGCTGGCGCAGGATGCTCTGCCCACCAGCCCCGTGTACCAGGCCGATGGCACCTACACGCCGTTTACTACGTTCAACACGCGCAATCCGGTGGCCCAACTGGCTCAGATCGAACAAACAAACCGCATCAATGCAGGGCAGGGGCAAGCCTATGGTCGCTATACCCTCACCGACCAACTCCAACTGGACGGACGGATTGCCTATACCGCTCAGCAATTGCATACTACCTACGACGATACTCCCTTTATTGGAGCCGCCGGGCTGATTTACCAGTTTACCGATAAGCAGAACCAACAGTTTGGCGAGATAAACCTGCGCTACCACCGCCTGACTCCCCGGAAAAATACCATTAGCCTCACCGTTGGTGCCGCGTGGCAGCAGAGCCGGTCAACCACCAATTACAAAACCCCTTCTATACTGATTCCGGAAACAAGTGAAGACATCTGGCGGATGGGGTCGGTACTAGCAACGGGCGAGTGGGGGGCTGCGTCGGGTCGGTTTTGGCTACGAGGCACGGCCCGCGCCGACTGGTCGGCGCGGTTTGGCCAGCAGACCGTGGTAGTTACCCCCGCGCTATCGGCCACATATCAGGTGCTACGCCGTGCAACTGATGCGCCCGATGGTCTGTTACTCCGAATGAGCTACGGCTTGCTGGCTAATCAGGCATCGTTACTGGCAGCAAACAGCCCACCCTTGGCAGCAAACCTCACCCCCGAACGGCAGCGCATACTTCAACTCAGTGCCGAGGCTACTGCCCTGCATGGGCAGCTACGGGGTAAGCTGACCCTATTTGACCGCCAAACCCGCGATGCTTACTGGAATGACCTGACCTTAAGCCTGGATAATTCCTCCACCCTAACCAATCGGGGCCGCATGAATAACCGGGGCATAGAGTTAACCCTACAGGCCACTCTGCTGAACCGGGACGGCTGGCACTGGGAGACTACCCTCACCGTGGCTCACCTTCGTAACCAGATAGGGGGCCTGGGTACGGGCTACCGCATTGTAAACGCCCCGGTAACGGGCCGGGGTCTGGCGGGGCAGAATACACAGTTGGTGCAGGCGGGTTATTCGCTCTATACGTTTTATGGCCTGGGATTTGCGGGTATCTCTACCGATGGTAAATACCGCTATCAGGATGTGAATAATGATGGGAACATCTCGTACGAAACGGACCGGCAAACCTTTGGCTCGGCCTTACCGCGCTACCAGCTTGGCGTAACAACCAGCCTCAGCCACGGCCGCTGGCAACTCGATGCCCTGGCCGATGGTTTTTTTGGGCATAATCTACTCAACGTTACCCAACTCAATATTGGTAATCTGCTGCGGTATCCCTTCAACAATGTCTCAGTCATTGGTGTGGCCCAGGGACTCAATGATTACCCCGCCTTTACCAGTCAATGGATACAGCCCGGCGATTTTCTGCGCCTGAATTACCTCACCCTAGCCTATAAACTGCCTGTTGGCAGGCAGCATCAGCTCACGGTGAACCTCACCGCCCAAAACCTACTCCTATGGACTCGCTACAGTGGCCCCGACCCCGAAGCCCCCTTAGCGGCCCAACCCTTCGGCCACGACAACCGTACGCTATCGCCCAACGCCCGAACTGTATCGGCAGGGGTGCGGTTTGGCTGGTAAATTGCCTGCTACTTATTGGCAAGCTTTACTCTGGCTCCCCTATTAATTGTCAACCTTCCGCCTGGAGGAGTATTTATTGTTAGTGCATATGCCAGATAGCCTTCAGACAGAAAAATAGCGCGAGTAACCCAGACATCATCTGTTTCTACCGGAGTACGCCCACACGACCAAACTGTAGGGTCATCCCAGTTACCCTCCTTTATCGAATAAATGGGGTTTGTACAATCATCCGACTCTTTTGTCGTGAAAATTGACATTGTTGTAAAAGCTGGCTCCGTTCTCTCGCTACAATTTGTTTCGACCTGCCATTCATACGCTGTATTGGCCATTAATCGA
>JBBQUC010000296.1:0-5691 GCA_038212815.1 Cytophagales bacterium | reverse complement strand
TTTTTTATCCTTTAAGTGAATATTTTTTCATTATAAATTAACTGAACACAATTATGTCTGAAACAGCATCACCTCGCACCATTCTCATCACCGGAACATCCTCCGGTATTGGCCGGGCCGCCGTAAAAACATTCTCTACTCAAGGCTGGCACGTAGCCGCTACCCTGCGCACCCCTGCCAAAGAAAGCGACATGCAAACCTGGCCGGGCGTAAAACTCTATGCCCTCGACGTAACCAATACGGCCTCCATCGACCAGGCTATACAGGCCGTTATTGCCGATTTTGGCAAAATCGATGTGCTGGTGAACAACGCGGGGTATGGGGTCGATGGCGTGTTTGAAGCCATGAGCGATGATGTGATCGAGCGGCAGTTCAACACTAACGTATTTGGCCTTATGCGCACCACCCGCGCCATCATTCCGCACCTGCGGCAACAGGGGGGTGGCACCATCATCCAGATTGCGTCGATGGGCGGGAGGCTGGCGTTTCCGTTGTTCAGCATTTATCACGGCACCAAATGGGCCGTTGAGGGCTTCACCGAATCGCTGCACTACGAACTCAAACCGTTTGGCATTTCGCTCAAACTCATTGAGCCGGGAGCCATTAAAACCGAGTTTTACGGAGCCAGCCGCGAAATGGTAAAGCTCGAGACAACAACGGCTTATGATGAGTTTTTGGCCAAATGCGACAAAGTGAACCAGGAAGGCGGTGCCAAAGGCGAATCGGCTGAAGTGGTGGCCAAAGCCATTTACAAAGCGGCTACAGATGGCCGTAACACCATGCGTTACCCCGTGGGTGCCCCCGCCCCCCTGCTGCTACGCCTGCGCAAACTGTTGCCCGACAAGCTGTGGTTTGGGGTGGTCAACAGCAGCTACAAACTCTAAACTGACGGCTCCATTCATTAACGCCGGATTAGTTTATTAAACATACGGCACATTTATACGTTTAATAGACTAGTTTTCATCATTTTCAACCAACTCAAGTTATGAACGTTAAACGCATATTCGGAGTTATTCTGACCATTCTTGGTTTAATTGGCCTAATTATGGGCGGCAAAGACATGATGTCGGGCGGGGTTGCTCAGGCATCCATCGTATATGTTGTGCTGGGAGCCATCTTCTTCTTTACAGGCATCAGCCTCATTCGTACAACCGGCGATACCGCTAAATGAGTCGCAGGGATTGCCCTGCATCGTTCACAAAAAGCGAAACTGACTCATTGAGCCAGTTTCGCTTTTTGTATGACCAGATTCCGAGCGGCAACTTATCGCGACGAAGCCCTGATAATGAGTTGTGTTTCCATGATTCTGGTTTCAACGGGGGTGGGGCTGTCGGTTGCTTCGATCTGCTTGAGCAGGAGCCTGACGGTTTCTCGCCCCATCTCTTGAATGGGCTGATGGATGCTGCTCAGGGGCGGAGAGAACAAAGCGGAGAGGGGTTCGTTGTTGAAACTAACCACCCGCACATCCTCAGGAATACGCAGACCCTTTTGTTTCATGGCATACATGGCCGGATACGCCACCCGGTCGCTAATGGTGACCACGCCATCGGGCTGCTGCGGCAGACTCATCAGGGCTAGTGTTTGCATCACGGCATTTTCCTGGGTATAGTTGCAGTGAAACACGTAGTCGTCGCCCGGCTCTAACCCGTGTTTTTGGAGGGCTGCTTGGTAACCGGCTACCCGCTGATTACTGAGCAGCAATTGCTCTGGCCCAGCCAGGAACCCAATCAGACGGCAACCGCTTTCAATCAGATGCTCCGTTGCTTTAAACGCTGCTGCGTGGTTATCTACAATCACTTTCGAGGTGTCAATACCTTCGGCATATCGGTCGAACAGCACGACCGGTATATTTTTGCGTACCAGCCGGGCAATGTGTTCGCAATTGCTGGTATCCTGCGAGAGGGAGATGATAAACCCTTCGACCTGGCTCCGCATCAGGTTCTGGATATGCGTTATTTCGCGCAAATACGACTCATTAGTTTGGCCTACCAGTACACTATATCCCGCCTGCAACGCTGTTTCTTCAATGCTGTTGAGCATAGCCGAAAAGAAATAAGCACTCAGGTTAGGCACAATCACGCCAATGGTTTTGGTTTGGCTCTGGGCCAGGCTTTTAGCCACCTGATTGGGCTGATAATCCAGTTCTTCGGCCAACTCCAGCACAGCATGGCGCGTGTCGGGGTGAATTTCGGGCAGGCCCCGCAATGCCCGCGACACCGTTGAGATCGAGATATTCAGCGAACGGGCAATGTCTTTGATCGTAACAGGCGTGTTTTTCATCAGCGCGGGTTGGGGCAACCTTTACTGACCGACTTTCTGTAATTCATCCAGCGTCCAGGCTTTGGTACGGGCGGTTGTTTGGTCGCGTACGCGCTTTACCTCATCGGGTTGCACAATGGCCTTGAACGGTACACGCCGGGGGGGTGGGGCAGTTGTTGCGCCAGTAGTACTCGTAGCGGCTGGCCGGGGGGGCGGGTTGCCATTGCCGCCAAACTCGTACCGAATGTAGCTAACCACCTGCGCAATCCACTCATCGCTATTACTGCCCATGGCGGGCATTACATCGGGGTAGGTTTTCTCATCGACAGGGCCGCTGAGGCCGTGGAGCAGAATTTTGGTGAGCATGTCTTTATCACCGGCTACCCGCCGGGAACCCGCCAGGGGTGGAGCAACCATGCCGCTCCCACCCACGGCTAGTCCCTTGCCGTCGGGGCCGTGGCAGGTGGCGCAAAGAGACCTAAAGGTGTTGGCTCCTGCCAGAATCAGGGCGCGTTCGCCTGCTTCGAACCGACCCAGACGCAGGCCGTATTTCTTGACATCCTCGTTTTTGAGCAGGCTTTTGCGAGCCGCCAGCAGTATCTCACTGGCGGTGCTTTCGGCAAGTATCCGCTCGGCCAGCGCACCAGCCTGGGGTAGGGTACTCTGCGCCAGTGATAAAACCAGTTGGGTGCGTATATCGTAGCTGGGGTCGGCCCGCAGGGGTTCTAGCTGCGCTAGTGCCTGCTCGTCATTCTGTTTCAAATATCGTTCGCTGATCCAGACAGCCGCCCGGCGCAGTTGCGGGTCTGGGTCGCGCAACACCACTGCCAGCAGGGCTTTATCAACGGCATCCAGCCCTTCCAGGGTCCAGAGGGCATGTAGCCGACCCAGGGCCGACGGCGTTTTTTTGACCGAATTGGGTTGGCCCGTGGCCAGTTGCCGCAGCGTAGGCACTACCGATTTATCGCCCAGCACCACCAGTTGCTTCTGGGCATTATCGCGCCACCATCCGTTAGGATAATCGAGGTAGGGTAATAGGGTAGCGGCTGGCTGATCGAGCATGTGGGGGGCCGGGCCAGGTTTCATACCGTCGTGTACCAGCCGGTAGATACGCCCATGCTGCCGGTTTTTGTCCAGACCCAGCCGCTCAATCTGCGGGCGCAGGTAAGAGTCTTTGGGGGTCCACTGCGATTCTTGAATGATACCCCGGTTCATGTCCACTATATATAGACAGCCATCAGGCCCAGTGTACGTATTTACGGGCCGAAAATTCATGTCGGTAGAGGCAATGAACTCCTGCTGCTGGTAGGCGTTTTCGAGGGTGAGTTTACCGTTGGTATTGATCACTTTAGCCCGACGGATAATCCGGGCCACGGGTTCGCCAATGAGGTAATCGCCCACCAGATCGGTCGGCAGCCGGTCACCCCGGAAAATAGACTGCCCATTGCTGGCTGTAAAATGGTTCAGGGTGCTGTCGGGCAGGCGTAACCGGCGCAGTCCCCCCTGAATGTCGGGGGTGGCTATAATGGGCCAAACGGCGGTAAAGGCTTCGCTGTATTGATCCGGGAATTCTAACTGACCATAAACCGGGTTTATCTGAAACCCGGATGCGGGGATTTCGCCCCCCGCCCGCGAAAAAAACAGCCGCCCGTAGTTGTCGTGGGTGAGTCCCCACTGCCCGTTCGAGCCGCTTGGCAGCGAATCGACCCGCACGGTGCCGTTGCTGTACCGAAACCGCACGGGATCGACCGTCACGTAAATCCAGTTGTCGAGGTTCCAGTCTAGCCCACTGCGCTGGTGTTCCAAATTGCCAGGGGCTTTTTTACCTACCCGGTAAATCGGTTTTTTCTGGTCGGCCACGCCATCGCCGTTCGTATCACGGTAGCTATTGATATCATAGGTATCGGTTTCGTTCACCCACAGCTCATGGTCGATGCAGAGGAGCATACGGGGCAGCAGCAGTTTGTCGATAAACACCGAACTCTTATCCATGCGGCCATCCTGATTGGTATCTTCCAGCAGCATGACCCGGCTCACGGGGTCGTGTTCGCCTGTGCCGTCGGCATCCTGCATGTACGTATCCATCTCGGCGACGTACAGGCGGGCGTTGCCATCCCAGGCAATAGCCACCGGCTCCCGAATCATCGGGTCGGCGGCCACAAGCTCCATGTGATAGCCGGTTGGCACCCGAAATGAACGCAGACTTTGCTCTGGGGTAAGTTGCCGGGGCGAGGGGTTGGGGGTAAACGCAGGCACCGTATCGGTGGCGGTTGGGGTTTGCTGTCGGGCCGAATCGGTGCCTGTCAGCAAGGGTGTTCTATGCGATACGGTGCAGGTGATAACTAGGGCCGAAAGTGACAGAAGGGGAAGTTTCCAGAAATTGGCGTTCATGCTGATGCGTTAAGCGTACGCCTGCTAAAACGCTTTATGTCCCTATTCCTACCGTTCAGCCGGTATAGGTGCGCAAAAAAGAGTAACTTGCAGCATCATGCCTACACTGTTTCGTAACCTCACCTTCTGGGTGCTCACGGCCATCACCCTCGGTATTCTGCTCGGTCATTTCCGACCCGATCTGGCTTTATGGCCGGTCATAGACAAACCCCTGAAGAGCCGATTTATGGGACAGGACCTAACCCTGGGGGTAACGGTCAGTGAGTTTCTAAGCGGTATCTTTATCAGTACGGTAAAACTCTTTATTACGCCTATTATTTTCCTGACCATTACCCTGGGCATCGTGAGCATGGGTGACCTGAAAAAAGTAGGTACAGTGGGAGCCAAAGCCCTGCTATATTTCGAGGTAGTGACCAGTGTGGCCCTGCTAATTGGCGTACTGGTGGCTAATATTATCCGCCCCGGCGATGGCGTGATGACCGCTAGTGTGAAGGGGGGCGACATCTCTAAATACACCAAAAGTGCCGAGACCTTTAGCTGGTGGCAGTTTTTTCTGGATAATGTAACCCTGCAAGTGCTGGTACTGGCTATTCTGACGGGCATTTTGCTGAGCAAATGGGCGGGTCGGCTGGCGGTGGTCGAGCGGTTACAGCAGTTGTCTAAATGGATATTTCGGGCTTTGCACAAGGTAATGATGCTGGCACCCATCGGCGCGTTTGGTGGGATGGCTTATACCATTGGTAAATATGGTCTGGCTACTTTGCTGCCGCTGGCAAAGCTCATGGCTACGGTCTATACCACAATGGCGGTGTTTATCTTTGGCGTGCTGTGGCTTATTCTGCGTACCTATAAGGTGAACCTGCTGGCCTTTCTGAAATACATTCGCGAAGAACTACTGATTGTCCTGGGCACATCTTCGTCAGAAGCGGCCTTGCCCTCGCTTATGGAAAAACTGGAACGCATGGGCTGTGCCAAGTCGGTGGTGGGGCTGGTGGTGCCTGCCGGTTACTCATTTAATCTTGATGGCACCACTATTTATCT
>JBBQUC010000295.1:0-5699 GCA_038212815.1 Cytophagales bacterium | reverse complement strand
CTATAGAGTTTATACCCCCCGTTTTGACCTGTGTATATTTCTATTTCGGCTTTAGAGGGGTCAACGAGCCAGTACTCTGCCACGACAAACTTCTCGTAGAGGGCCATTTTCGTTACCCGGTCGCGGTAAATAGAGGAGGGCGAGATAATTTCGACCACCAAATCAGGAACGCCTTCGATACCATGATGCGTGATAATGGCGGCCTTAGCGGTGGTAATGAACACAATATCAGGCTGAGGTGAATCTGTATCACTCAGAAAAACATCAATAGGCGAAAACAGCACTTCGCCGAGTTTTTGCTGTTTAACAAATGTGTGTAATACAAAAGCCAGTTCACGAACCAGGCGTTGATGTTGTGGACTAGGGGCTTTTTTCTTCATAAGTTCGCCGTCAATCAGTTCGTACAAGTCACGGTCGTTTTCGTCGAACTCCAGTTCGTGGAATTCAGCCACGGTCAGTTTTTTCAGGTCGATATCGGCTACCATAATGCGGGTTGCTTTACTATGCTGGTCAAAAATAATCTATTCGGGGCAGAGTAGCAACCGGCTAAAAATTTGCTTTTTTGTAATCTGCTTTTTCCTTATCCTAATCGCTATGCACCGCATTACTCTGGCCTGTGGCTTCCTCTTTACCTCTGTTTATGGGTTTGCCCAAACCCCGCATTACCCCACCATTGGGCACGTTGTCCGGCTCGATGCCCGGTTTGATAAACTGGTACCTGCCGATGCCAAAATTGAGGTGCTGGCCAGCGGCTTCGTCTGGGCCGAAGGGCCGGTTTGGGTAAAAGACCCTGTAGGGGGTATAGGGGGTTACCTGCTTTTCTCCGATGTACCCCAAAATACGGTTTTCAAATGGTCGGAAAAAGAGGGACTAACCCCATTTCTGAAACCATCAGGCTACACGGGCCTCGGTACGTATAGCAACGAACCGGGTTCTAACGGCCTCACCATCGACCGACAGGGGCGGCTCATCTTCTGTGAACATGGCGACCGGCGGGTATCGGCTATGCCGCTCAACGGCAAAGGCGGCAAGCGCACCCTGGCCGATAATTACCGGGGTAAACGGTTCAACAGCCCCAACGATGTAGTGGCCCACTCCAATGGCTCGTATTACTTTACCGACCCTCCCTACGGCCTGCCCAAACAGGAAAAAGACTCGATCCGAGAGACAGATGGGTTTGGGGTTTACCGGATTGCGCCCGACGGAGCCGTATCCCTAGTCATTAGTGATTTGGAACGGCCCAATGGGGTTGCCCTCAGCCCCGACGAACAAACGCTGTACATTGCGCAGTCAACGGAGGCTATGCTGATTATGGCTTATCCGCTCCGACCCGATGGTTCGGTGGGGCCGGGACGGGTGTTTTATAACGCTACGCCCTTGATGAAACAGAAACTAAACGGAGTACCCGATGGGATAAAGGTTGACCGCGCCGGGAATGTCTGGAGTACTGGCCCTGGTGGAGTGCTGGTTATCAGCCCGGATGGAACGCTGCTGGGCCGGATTGACCCCGGCGAGGCTACCGCCAACTGCGGGTGGGGTGATGATGGTTCTACCCTCTATATGACCTCCGACATGTACCTCTGCCGCATCAGAACAACCGCAAAGGGGTTTTAAGCAAACAAATCAGCTACGGTAAACTGAAAATCGGGCAGCACCGGGGCGGCTGAAATAACGTCATCTCCTTTATAGGCTTTCGACTCATCGGGGGATAAATAGACGTAAATCCGCTGTTTTTTGGGAACGATATACCAAACCAACTGCGCCCCTGCGTCGAAGTAATCGCCGATTTTGTCAAGTACGTCCTCAAACGATTCTGAGTCGGGCAGGATTTCGATGGCGAAGGCGGTTTTGACCCGGTTCCCCGCCCGGATGTCGAGCAGTTGTTGGGCAGAGAAATAAGTCAGGTCAGGCACCCGTTTCCGCTTTTCATCGACATACGAGTCGCTTTCAGGCATCAGAATGTCTCCACGTTTAAAAGCATTGGTCATCATAAATAACCTGACCAAGAAATTGGCTAATAATACTTCATCCTGTTTCATAGACTCTTTAGGAATGATGCGTCCCCGGACAAACTCGTAGCTGCCCTCAGTAACGTATTGATTCTGCCAGGCTTCAAACTCATCGACCGTTTGAAAGTGGCTGGGAAGGACTAATTCTGAAAGTTGAGCAGTTGCCAGCATATCGGTGTTGTTTTAGGCTAAAGTTAGTTAAATAATCAGCTTTACCGGTTGGCACTTGCATTGCCCCCCTTTATTTCGTTAATTTTGTCTATACGTTTGGGGTTCTGGTAACCAGGGCAATGTTAGAAAATAGAAAGTACATCATCATCGGCGTGTTCTGCCTGGTCGGGCTGGCTTACCTGACCCGATTGTTTTATTTACAGGTGCTAGACGACAGCTATTCGCTCGGCTCGTCGAAAAACTCCATCAAGCGAGTCATCGAGATTCCGTACCGGGGGCAGGTCTACGACCGCAATGGCAAAATTATTGTCTATAATACGCCTGTTTATGACCTCTATGTAACCCCCCGTCAGGTTAAAGTACCCGATACCCTGGCGTTTTGCCGGATGATGAACATCACCCGTGGGGAGTTCGATAGCCTGCTGACGCTGGCCAAAGACTATTCACCCCTGAAACCGTCGCTGTTTTTGCGGCAACTGTCCAAAGAAGATTTTGCCCGGATTCAGGATGCCCTGGTCGATTACCGGGGGTTTGAGGCTGTAACCAGTTCGATGCGGACCTACCCGGCCCACACGCTGGCCAATGCGCTGGGATATGTGAGCGAAATCAGCAAAAAGAAACTCGAAAACCAGGATATTCCCTACTACCGGCAGGGCGATTATATTGGGCATAACGGGCTGGAAGAGCAGTATGAAGAGCAATTGCGCGGCAGACGCGGAGTGAAGTTTGTGATGCAAAATGTGCGTGGGGTCATAAAAGGGGCCTGGAAAGGTGGGCAGTTCGATACGGCGGCTGTGGCGGGGCAAAACCTCATTACGGGCATCGATGTGGAGGTGCAGCAATACGCCGACAGCCTGATGCAGAACAAAGTAGGCAGCGTAATTGCTGTTGAACCCGAATCAGGCGAGATTCTGGTATCGGTATCGGCTCCAACCTACGACCCCAACCTGCTGTCGAGCCGGTTTTTCTCGAAGAATTACGGCAAACTGGTCAAGAATCCCTACAAGCCCCTCATCAACCGGCCCATTATGGCTAGTTACCGGCCCGGCTCTACCTTCAAGCTCATCGAAGCCCTGATTGCCCAGCAGCAAGGCTCGCTCTTCCCCAATACGTACTACGGTCATGCTGGGTCGCCGATGCGGTGCCACTGCCACGGTGTACGCGATTTGCGGGGGGCAGTGCGGTTCTCGTGCAACCCTTATTTTTACTATGTATTCCGCAAGCTGATTTATAACAACGGCGAAGCGAACACCTTCAAAGCCTCTGCAGAAGGCCTGCATTGGTGGCACGAAGAAGTTAGGAAATTTGGGATTGGCCAGAAACTGGGTGTTGACTTACCCAGCGAATTAAAAGGCAACCTGCCTGATGTAGACTACTACGACCGCATTTATGGCGGGCCTTTGCGCTGGAAATTCTCCAATATTTACTCCCTGAGCATTGGAGAAGGTGAACTGCTGATTAGCCCGCTCAAACTGGTCAATGTGGTGGCTACGGTGGCTAACCGGGGGTATTACATTACCCCTCACTACATTAAGGGTATTGGCAAAGCGGGAGTGGGACTACCCGCTCAGTACCGCGAACGCCACGAGACCCACATCGACCGCAAGCATTTTCTGCCCGTTATCGAGGGGATGCGCATGGCCGTTACAGCGGGCACGGTAAACGGTATGGCCAACCTGCCCGATGTGGAGTTGTGCGGCAAAACCGGTACGTCGCAAAATGCTCGCAGCGATCACAAACATGACCACTCCATTTTCGTGGGGTTTGCGCCCATGAATAATCCCAAAATTGCCGTTGCTGTATTCGTAGAGCGGGCGGGCTGGGGCGGCAATGCTGCGGCAATGGTGGCGGCCCTGGTAGCAGAGCGGTATCTGAAACGCCGTACCGATGCCTATGCGCTCGATGGGTACGTAAAAAAGCAGAACTACCTGCCCCCTTTAACGACGCTTCCTGCTGCCAGGCATATGCCAAAATCAGCACCGGCAAAAAGAGATAGCCTGAAAACGCTCAAGCCCTTTATGACCCGTGTAAGCAGCCAAACGGCCACAGCAAGGGGGTAAGGGCTTACCCCTCGCTCCTACCCATTAACTATTAACTCACAAACTGCCTTGTCCCGTAACGGAGAAATATCGAGTAACATTGACCGGCTCACCGTGATGCTGTATATCGCCTGCGTGCTGATGGGCTGGCTCAATGTATTTGCGGCTGTCTATAGCCCCGAAGACCATACCAGCATCTTTTCGCTGACGAATAACGCGGGTAAGCAACTGATGTGGATTGGCACTTCACTGGTGCTGATTATCTTCATTCTGGTGATCGACAATAAATTCTTCGACACCTTCGCGTTTATTATCTACGGCTTTACAATTCTGATGCTGCTCCTAGTGATGGTAGCGGGGTCGAACGTTAACGGATCGCGGTCGTGGTTTTTGCTGGGGCCGTTTTCGCTACAACCCGCCGAATTTGCTAAGTTGGGCACCAGTTTGGCCCTGGCCAAGTACCTCGATCAGCCGGGAATAAACCTGACTAAACAAAAAGACCTGTTGCGGGTGGGGGGTATATTGCTGCTGCCGCCCATACTGATTCTGGCTTCTAACGAAACCGGCTCGGCCCTGGTGTTTGCCTCGTTTGTGGTGATGCTTTACCGGGAGGGGCTGCCCAGTTGGATTCCGGCCCTCGGCATCTCGACAGCCGCCTTACTCATTCTGTCGCTCATTGTACCCAAGCTGTACATTTTTGCGGCTATCGTGCTTTTATGTGCGCTCATTATCTGGCTACTGCCCCGCTACAACCGTACGCTGAGAAATATAATCGGTATTGCTCTGATTGGCCTCGTCACGATGAGTGTATCAGTGGGGATGGATTTTTTCATCAACAAGGTACTGCAAAAGCACCAGCGCAACCGGATTATGGTGTTGATCGACCCCAATGTTGACCCACTCGGCAAAGGCTGGAATGTAACTCAGGCCAAAATAGCCATCGGCTCCGGGCGACTGGAAGGCAAAGGGTTTCTGGAAGGCACCCAAACCAAGTTCGACTTTGTACCCGCACAAAGCACCGATTTTATCTTCTGCACCATTGGCGAAGAACACGGCTTTATTGGCAGCACCATCGTGATTTTCCTGTTTATGGGCCTGCTGATCCGCATTGTGACCCTGGCCGAAAAACAGCGCAGCAAGTTTGCCCGGGTATATGGCTACTGTATTGCCGGTATTTTCTTTTTCCACGTGCTGGTCAACATCGGCATGACCATTGGCCTCATGCCCGTTATTGGCATTCCCCTTCCCTTTTTCAGCTATGGCGGCTCTTCACTCTGGTCATTCACCATCCTGCTGTTCATCTTCCTCAAACTAGACTCCAGGCGAAACCGGGCATGGAGTTATAGATTTTCAGAAAAAGGTTAGCAATTTAGTCGTGCTTTGAATCAAACAAACTTTTATCATGCGTAAGGCTGTCGAAGAACCTCACCTACTGGCTGAATTCATTCAGGAGCAACCCAGCTACAGCCCAGATTTTAAG
>JBBQUC010000294.1:0-5713 GCA_038212815.1 Cytophagales bacterium | reverse complement strand
GCTCTAACCCAACCAGCGGGGTTTCAGCACTAATGCTATTGGCCAAGGCCCGAACGTTGCGTTCGGCCAGTTTTTTGGCATACCGCAGCATTCCTTTCGATAGGGCCGCCCGCCCGCTCTCGCCGTGTTTCGGAATAATTACGGTGTAGCCCAGCCGCTCCAGCAACTCAATGGCCTTCCGACCTACTTCAACGTCATTATAATTGGTAAATTCGTCGCAGAAGAGGTATACAGTCATGCCGATACTTTCCTGTCGAGGTATAGACGGTTTACCTAAAACGGGTGCAGTATTACCCTCTCTCCTGTGGAGAGGGGCGGGCGGTCGGCCGCTGCCGTGAGGTCTTTTAGCAAACCAGCCTCTTAGTGTCTCTTTTTCGAGCAAGGGCATACTGCGTTCGGGGTGAAACCCCACCATGCGGTTGGCTATGCGCCGAAGAGCCGGACGGCCTAATACGCCATTCCAGGCCCAGGGAATGTAGCTTGCTAAACCCGCCAGTCGGGCGAAATTGGCCACCAGCCTTGACCGGAAGGGAATGCCATTGGTATCGTAATACTGTTGCAGAAACTCCGCTTTCAATTTAGCCACGTCCACATTCGAGGGGCACTCTGACTTGCAGCCTTTACACGACAGGCACAGATCCATCACGTCTTTGATCTCCTCGTGGTCGAACCTGTTTTGTTTCTCAGAATGAGTAAGCATTTCGCGCAGGATGTTGGCGCGGGCGCGGGTAGTATCTTTCTCGTTGCGAGTAGCCATGTAACTAGGGCACATAGTGCCGCCCGACAGGTGGGTTTTACGGCAATCGCCAGATCCGTTGCACTGCTCGGCATGTTGCAACACAGTTTGGTCCTGATACCGGAACACCGTTTTAAATTCGGGCGTTTGTTGATTGGCTTCGTACCGCAAAAAGGTATCCATTGGCGGGGTATCCACAATTTTACCCGGATTGAAAATGCCCATCGGATCCCAGAGCTGCTTCACCTGCCGCATCAGTTCGTAATTGTGCGCCCCCACCATTTGTGGAATAAACTCCCCCCGAAGCCGCCCGTCACCATGCTCCCCGGATAAGGAACCGTCGTATTTTTTGACCAGGGTAGCAATTTCTTCGGCAATCATTCGGTACTGTCGGTGTCCTTCGGCTGTTTTAAGGTTGATGATGGGCCGTAGGTGCAATTCGCCAGACCCGGCATGTGCATAGTGTACCGCTGACAGGTGGTGGGTTTGTAAAATCTGATTGAAATCGCGGATGTAGGCGGGTAAGTCTTCAACGGCTACGGCCGTATCTTCAATAACAGCTACTGCCTTTTCATCGCCTGGCAGATTGCCCAACAGGCCTAGGCCCGCTTTGCGGAGTATCCATATCTTTTTGCTATCCTCGCCAAACAGTAGCGGATAATGGTAGCCCATGCCTGCCGCCCGCAATTCGGCCTCCATGTTCGTGGCGAGTTCCTCAACCTCGGCACGGGTATCACGCGAGAGGTCAACAACCAGAATGATTGGATACTCATCTGCTGAGGTTTTCTGAACGAAAAAACTGTTTTTACGCTGCTCTGGATTGCTGTCGGCGCGTTCGAGAATAATATCGTCGATTAGCTCAACGGCATAAGGTTTATACCGCAGTGCTACCAGGGTTGCCCGTAGCGCCTCATCAATGGTATGGCAATGTACCGCCACTAGGCCCGACTCAGCCGGTGGGAGCGGAATTATGTTCAGTTTAATCTCAGTCAACAGACACAGTGTACCTTCTGACCCGGCAATGAGTTTACATAGATCGAAGGGGGGGCCATCGGGTGTAAAGGGTTCACAGCCCAGTAACAAATCAAGAGCATAGCCCGTATTGCGCCGTTCGACGGTCGGTTTGGGGAAATTTCGGCGGATTTCGTGCTCATTAGTCGAATCGGCGAGCATGTCGAAAAGACCCGTATAGATTGACCGCTCCAGATCACCCTGAATCGCATCGGCATTTTCGGCCCATTGCTGTGCCGAAAAGACAGCCTCACTTCCGTCAGATAGCACTGTTTTTACCTCCAGGAGGTGTTCGCGTGTGGAGCCATATACAACTGAGTTGGCCCCGCAGGAGTTGTTTCCCACCATACCGCCAATCATGGCGCGGTTAGCGGTAGAGGTTTCAGGGCCAAAATAAAGACCATACGGTTCCAGGAATAGATTTAGTTCATCGCGGATAACCCCCGGTTGTACGCGTACCCACCGCTCATCTGGATTAACCTCCAGAATGCTGGTAAAATACTTTGACAGATCGACCACAATGCCGCTACCAACTACCTGGCCAGCCAGCGATGTTCCGGCTGTACGGGGTATGAGTGATAGCTTATAGTGGCGCGCAAAAGCGATGAGTACCTTAAGATCAGCATCGGTTTTAGGGACGATTACGGCAATGGGCAACTCCCGATAAGCCGATGCATCAGTAGCATATAGCGTTCGCGTAGTGAAGTCAGTATAGCATTCGCCTGAAAGTTGCTCGGCCATAGACTGGATGAGCCGGGTAAGGTCAGAAACCTCCGGTAGAGGGGGCATACGGGAGTAATGGAGGAATAAGTGAAGAAATCAGGCCCTAAAAGTACGAATTTTTCTTGGCTTAGGCTAATCATATGGAGTGGGTTGTTTATTGGAAAAATACAATTTTAACTAATGTGGTGATTAGCTAAATCTTCTGTTTGTCAAGCTATTTAGGGTAAAAATAACAAATGCGCTAAGTCGGTTACATTAAAATCTTTAGGTACATACCGGCTCATTCAGAACATTGTAACTACTCTTAATCCTATTTTAACAATGAGTAGATTTGTATTATCAAGATTAATTATTGTAATTTGCCCAATGGTTTCAGGTTTATAGTCAAGATTATCGTTGATGCGTACTCTGTTCACTCGTGAACTGCCCTATTATTTCTGAATAAGCAGGGCTACTTACCAGATAAAAAAAAGAGGAAGGTCAGGAAACATTTGGGCCACAAATCAGTCACCGAAAAAGTTCAATACCCCAAACTTATTATTTAACCATTTTAAATCTCCTATGATGGACAAACCCTACGTAACAAACTGTGAAAACGGTAAGGTAGGAAACCTCAGGACTACCTGGGGCCAGTGGGCCGGTAAAGGCATTCTAGCCATGCTTGCTCTGTTTATGTTCCTGGGTACTCAGGTTGCCTTTGCCCAGGGCCGTACCGTAACTGGTAAGATTGTAGCCTCTGAAGACGGCTCTGCACTGCCAGGTGTAAGTGTTCAGGTGAAAGGAACCCAGCGCGGCACGAATACCGATGCCGACGGGAACTACAAAATCACGAACGTACCCGATGGGGCTACACTGGTGTTCAGCTTTATTGGTACCAAATTACAGGAGATTGCCGTTGGCAACCGGACTGCGGTGGACGTAAAGATGATCAACGATCAGCAGAACCTTGAAGAGGTAGTGGTTGTGGGTTATGGCACCCAAAAGCGGAAAGAGATTTCGGGTACGGTATCGAGCGTGTCGAGCAAAGAGTTCAACGCCGGTATTTTTAGCAACCCACTCCAGGCCATTCAGGGCAAAGTTGCCGGTCTGGTCATCTCGCAGGGGAACAGTGACCCTACCTCGGCACCATCAGTGCGTCTGCGGGGTAACGGCACACTCTACGGTGGCGATCCACTGTATGTAGTTGATGGTGTTCCGGGTGTACCCATTCAGAACATCCCCCCAAATGACATTGAGAGCATTGATGTACTGCGCGATGCTTCGTCGGCGGCTATCTACGGCTCGCGGGCGGCCAATGGCGTTATCATCGTTACCACCAAGCGTGGTAAAGCTGGTCGCACCCAGGTCGATTACAGCATTTCGGGTGGTGTAGATGTGATTTCTAAAAAACCAGATTTCATGTCGGCTGATGAATACCGTGCGGCTACCAAGAAGCTCGGCCTTACCCTTGATGATAAAGGGGCCAACACCGACTGGATCGACGTATTGACCCGCAACGCCTATACCCAACAGCATACCCTGGGGGTATCGGGAGGTACGGATAAATTCTCTTTCCGGGGTTCGTTAAACTACCTGAATCAGGAAGGTATCGCCAAAGGGTCTGACCTGAGCCGCTTAGGTTTGCGGATCAATATTGACCAGAAAGCCATCAACGACCGCCTAACGGTTGCTTATAGCTTATACACAGGTCAGACAGACCGCTCGTATGCTCAATATCAAGCTTTTACTTACGCTATTACAAACCTGCCGACTGATCCCGTCTATAACGCGGATGGTACGTATTTCGAGCGGCCAGGTAGCTTCTCGATTCGTAACCCCCTGTCGATTATCGAAAATACATCGGACAAAAGCAAGATTACCGAATACATTGCCAGTGTAAATGCTCGGTTTAAAATCACCGACGACCTGTCTTTTGGGGTAAACTTAGCGAAGAAAGGGTATAACGACGATCGTGCATTCTTCCAGAATAACGTACCGCTCGATGCCCGTGCTACGAATGGATTGGGTGTACGTGCGCTGAATTACTTTACCACAGGTGATGCACTGACCAATACAAACCAAAGCACAACCCCTGCACCAACCGACGACAAACTGATGGAGCTGACTTTGAATTATAATAAGGCCTTCAAAGACAGTAATTTAGGTTTGCTTGGTGGTTATTCATATCAGGATGTTGATTTCTCAGGCTTCATTGCCCGGAACAGCAACTATGTGTCGCAGGATTTAAGCTCTAATAACTTAGGTGGTGGTGCTGGTGTTGCGCTTGGTCAGCGGGCGGGTGATGCTGTTGGTTCATACCGAAACAACTATAAACTGATCTCATTCTTTGGTCGGGCACAGTATAGTTTCGCTAACAAATACTTCGTTACCGCAACACTGCGTCGTGATGGCTCTACCAAGTTTGGTCAGAACAATAAGTGGGGCTTGTTCCCGTCAGCTTCGATTGGTTGGTCGATTAGCGAAGAAAGCTTCCTGAAGGGACTAACCTGGTTAGACAATGCTAAAGTTCGGGTGAACTACGGGCAGACGGGTAACTCTGAGAACATTCGTCCTTATCAGACTCTTTCTCTGCTACGCCCCGGTGCTAAGTACTACGAAGGTGGTAACTGGTTGCCTACCTACGTACCCGCTCAGAATGCTAACCCAAACCTGAAATGGGAAGTGAATGAAAGCTACGGTGCTGGTTTAGACTTCTCGATTGCTAAAACCCGCCTGACTGGTTCGTTCGATTACTACGTACGGAATACGAAAGACCTGATTTATGAGGTAACAGCTCCGCTATCTCTGAACCCAACTGTACCCACTATTCTGGCTAACGTAGGTTCGATGCAGAATAAAGGGTTTGAATTTGTCCTGAACGGTCTGGTTATGAACAAAGGCGATTTCCAGTGGAATGCTATTGTTACGGCTGGTTTCAACCAGAACAAATTGACTTCGCTGGCTTCAGGTGACCTGATTGCCTCGAAAAACATTCCTTACTATTCTAACTTAGGAAGTGCTACACGCGGCACATCGGCGGTGCCCTTCTCGGTACTACAGGTTGGCTATCCAGTTGGCGAGTTCTATGGTGCTGTGGTAACGGGTATCGACGAGAACGGGAAGTATAAAATACAGGATGTAGATGGCAACGGCAAAATTGAGCCTGAATCAGGTGACCGGTCTTACCTCGGTAGCCCACAGCCAACCTTCACCCCAACGCTGACCAACACGTTCACATACAAAAACTTCAACCTGACGTTTGTA
>JBBQUC010000293.1:0-5725 GCA_038212815.1 Cytophagales bacterium | reverse complement strand
CAGCCCCAGCTTGACGGCCTGCGCTTCCGGGATAATCGTTTTGATGGTACCCGTCTGCTGGATACGACCCTTCAGTAGCGACGCCGGTGGATTGGCCCCCAGATAGCCAGGGAGAGTCCAGAAATCGGTAAAGTATTTTTTGTCGACGATCAGCAAGCCGGGGTAGATGGCCGGGAAGGCATGAATGCCCATTTTCTGATAGTTGAACCACGCTTTGGGCGGAGCACCCATTTTGGTGACTTCCCGCAGGGCGGCTGTTTCCTCCGCATCGAGTCCGGCGTACATGTCCCCGCTGCCACCCGGTTCCAGCGCATCCACGATCTGCGGAAACTTGTGCTGGAGCACCCGCATGGCGTGCATCCGCACCGTAAACATATTGGGCAGGGCCATCGGCGAGCCAACGACAAACGGCACCACACCATCCCAAACCCCCATGGTATTCTCGATGGAGCCGATGGTCCGGTAGGCCCCACCACTGCCGCCAAAGGCGTAGCCGTAAGGCCGGGACCCACCAAGTAGTCGGGCCGCTACTACCCGCGAGTAGCGGGCTGCGGCTTCGTTGGCCCGGTAGGCACCAATGGTGGCATCGGCACCCATACCAGGCAGGGCCGCTTTGCCCCCGCCGTTGGTTTCAATAAAATAAGCTCCGCTGGCCACGGAGAACCCAATTTTGTCGCCCTCACCGGTAGCCCCCTGCGAGAGATTTTCGTTGTCGGGCACGGGGGTGATGTACTGGAAGAAACGACCCTGGTACTGGTCTTTCGGGGGGAAATAAAACGAGAAGCGTGTATCGGTGCCGGTAAAACCACCGTGTACGTAATAGTGCTGAACGGGTTTGTCGCGCCACTCCTCCGCGTCCACGTAAGGTTTGTTGAACAGCGTGTCGGGTTTGTCACTGCCCTGGGCCAAGCTCCGCCCTCCACTCATGAACAGCAACAGACAAATAGTCAGGTATAAGCGATTATTTTTCAAGGCTTTAAGGTAATTTTTTGGACGACACTTTGCACCAGCGGTTTAGGCGGACCGGCGCGCTTTCATCTTTTTCTGAATAAAATGCGTAGCGTATCGGGGGTTAAGCCGGTAGAGCCAGTCGAGGAATTTGGCATCCTTCCCCACCACGACCCGGAACTGATTGCGTTCCATGCCCGCCAGAATCTGTTCAGCGGCTTTGTGGGCAGAGAGGGCTTTGCCGGCGGCATCACTGCTCGCTTTTGGTTTGCCCAGGCCCGAATTCTCGGTAATGTTGGTGGCAATGGCACCGGGGAACACGACCGTCACCCCGACGTTGGTGTCTACTAGTTCGGCGTACAGGCCCTCAGTAAATAGTTTGACGGCCGCCTTGGCCGCTCCATACAGGGTCTGGCCCGGAAACGGAATAAACCCGCCCATGCTGGCTACGTTGACAATATGGGCTTCGGGACGTTGTAAAAAGTAGGGTAAAAACGCTTTGGTCAGGTAGAGTGTACCCCAAAAATTGACCGCCATGACCCGGTTGATTTCGTCAAATGAGAGATCGTTAACGGGCTTGAACGGCTGGATGATACCTGCATTATTGATAAGCCCATCAACGGCACCGAACCGGCCAATGACGGCGTCGGGCAGTGCATCGACGGGCTCTTTGTTGGTAATGTCCAGCGGAAACGCGCCGAAGCGGTCCTGCTGGGCACCGGCCTGACGCCCGGTTTCCGAGAGCGAATCCGGGTTGATATCGACACCGGCTACGCTGGCGCCCCGGCCCAGCAATTGTAAAGTCAGTTCGCGACCAATACCGCTACCGGCTCCCGTCACGACAATCGTTTTTGTTGCAAGTTTCATAGCGTCAGTTATACGGATTGGGTAGGTACTGGTAGCGGCTGCTGGTGCGGCATCGGGCTGGGAAAGAACGTGATTCCCCGGAGATGGACTATCGTTTCCGGGGAATCATGTGCCATTTCTGTCAACGGGGTGCTGTTATTTGTTATTTAAGGCGCACGGCAGTGGCGTCAAACATGCCCATCAATTGCCCTTTCAAATGGTCTTCATCTGCCTTGATTAGTTCAATAGGAACTTCCCCGGCCTGAGTCGTACTCATGTAAAGCGTGATTTTTTTGCCGGGTTCTTCCTCGACTTTGCTGATGGGTGTGGCCTCCGTTTTTTTACCGGTTGGATCTTTCAACTCGCCCGTTAACTTACCGTCCTTTCGAACCAGGTCAGTGACAAACTTCGTGTCGCCGTCAGGCAAACCCGTTACCAGGATTTCCCATTTGCCGGCAAAAAAGTCAGTCGGCGGAGTTGCTTGCGAATAACCTTTAACGCAAATGCCGAGGAGGAAAACGAACAGGAGCATGCTTACTTTTTTCATTATTTCATTTGTTTAAACAGTGAATCTGTAAATTTTACGGAATAAAGGTAGGCAAACTTTTCCAATTAGTAAAATTTACGGATTAAATTTTATCTTTGAGGTATGAATTCACGAGAAGACATAGACGAGTTTGTCAAGAACGGCCATCAGCAGTATTTGCCTCACCTCAGTATCGACCCGGTCATTTTTGGCTATCACGACCAGCAGCTTAAGATTTTACTGCTCAATTGGATTGGCTATAATGCCTGGGGACTGCCGGGTGGGTTTATCCAGCGGAGAGAACCCCTGAGTCAGGCTGCCCATCGCATCTTGCAAGAGCGAACGGGTTTAGACAATATCTTTCTTCAACAGTTTCATGTTTTCGGAGATTCACCGTATCGGCTCACGGAGCGAAATCCCAATGAGTTATCCGAGCGATTTGGCCATACCGTTGACGATAGCTGGTTATTCGAGAGGACCTTGTCGATTGGCTATTTTGCCCTGGTGGATTATGAGAGAGTCAGCGTGACCACCGACTTTTTCACCATGGATTACCAGTGGTGCGACATCAGGGAGATACCTGCTTTGTTGTTCGATCAGAATGAAGTCGTGGAGAAGGCTCTGACAAGCCTTCGACTCCAGATCTATCACCAGCCGATTGGCTTTAACCTGCTACCCGAGAAATTTACCCTGCCTGAGATTCATAACCTGTACGAAACGATTCTGGGCAAAGCGCTCGATCAGCGGAATTTTGCCAAGAAACTGGTAAGCCTGGGCATCATTAAAAAGCTGGCTGAGCAGCGTTCCATCGGCCCGCATCGGTCGCCTTACCTATACCAGTTCGAGCGCGAAACCTACGAGGATGCGCTGAAACAGGGCATCGTGCATACCTATTAGACGAACGGTGTACTTATTCTACAGGAGCTATTACCGCCGTCCAGTAAAATCCATGAAAAGACTCGGCTGGCGCGGCTTTGTATGGAGATGATTTTATCAGTTGATTGTTCGCTACAGCAGCTAGTTCGTTACTTCATCCTGTAGCACATTGTACAACCGTAGCTGTTGCCATAAGGTGGTCAAACTACATACCTGCGCCTGAGCATCCAACCGAAAATCCTCGGCTGAAGGGGTAACTACCAACAGGGGGAGGTCGCCTAAGTCCCGACTGGCAATGTAGTTACCCCGACTTAGCTTGGGCGCATTACTGTACTTGATCTCAATACCGACCACTGGTTTGCCACCCCGCACTAATACCAGATCCAGTTCGGAGCCGTCCGCCGTCCGATAGTAGTACGGCTGGGTGTCGTAAGCTAAGCTGGCTACCACCTGCTGGACGAGGTAGCCCTCCCAGGAACTGCCTACATATAAGCTACCACTTAGGGCTTCCAGCGAGTCAATGGCCGCCAGCGCGTGAAACATGCCACTATCACGCAGGTACAGCTTGGGAGCCTTGACTAAACGTTTACCAATGTTGACAAAGTAGGGGGGTAACCGGCGAATAAGAGAGGCCTGCTCCAAAAAGTCCAGGTAGCCCAGAATCGTGGGTACACTCAAACCCAGCGAACGGGCTAATTCAGATGCATTGAGTTGATTGGCATGCATGCTCACCAGCATAGACAATAGGGTTCGCACTCGAGCGGGCGATGCCCCTAAGCCCAAAACGGGCAGGTCCCGTTCCACATAGGTTTGGATAAAGTCATTCATCCGTCGGTTAGCTGCCCGATCGCTGCTGGCCAGCAGCATATCTGGATATCCCCCGCGCAGCCAGTGCTGCTGGTAAGCGGTTTGCCGGTTAACTTCAGACCAGGTTAGGGGTTGCAATTCCAGATAAGCCACTCGTCCGGCCAGCGATTCTGAACTTTGTTGGAGCAGTTGAGGAGAAGCGGATCCCAGTAGCACAAATCGGCTGGGTACCCGGTGTCGGTCAATCAGCGACCGTAACAGGGGGAATAGTTGTGGCATGCGCTGAATCTCATCAAGAATGATGAGCCTGTCCTGTCGTTCAGAGAGGTACAATTCAGGGTCTTGCAGGCGATTCAGGTCCTGGGGTGATTCCAAGTCCAGATACAGGGGGGGCGTTGTCAACTGTTCGGCAATCGAGCGGACTAAAGTAGTTTTTCCCACTTGCCGAGGCCCCACCAATGCCACTGCCGGCCGGTCGGCAATAAACTCTATTAATTCCTGGGTGATAGATCGGGTAAACATAATACCGTAAATTTAAGCTATTATCTTAAATTTACGGTATTAAAAATTAGTTACCTGGTAGTCTAGACCCCTACTGCCCTGACACAGTCTCTTAATTAATTCAGCAAAATCGGCACATTGCTCCGGCTGGGGATAATCACGATTTTGGTATTAGGAGAAGCCGCCAGTTCTTTCTGTGCCTTGATCTGCTCATACTGCAACTGCTTCTCCGACAGGCCCGTTGACAGAATTTTCTGGTAATCGGCAATACCCTGGGCTTCTACCCGCTTCCGCTCAGCTTCCTGCCGTTCTTTAGCCAACACAAACTGCATCTTCTGCGAATCCTGCTCGGCGTTGATCTTCGATTCGATGGTTTGTTTCACCGAATTGGGCAGGGCAATATTCCGCACCAATAACTGTTCCAGTAGCAGCCCCCGCTTTTTAAAGTCGGCTTCGATGGTTTTGTAAATCCGGCCCTGAAATTCATCACGCCGGCTTGAGTATAAGGCTACCGCATCATAATACACGGCATTGTCGCGGATACGGGTACGGGTAATCGGCCGCACAATCTTGTCGGTATAATCGGTGCCAATCTCCCGGAAAATCTTGGGCGCATCGGCAGCTACCACGCGGTACAGCACCGTGAGGTCAATCACGACTTCCAACCCGTCGGCAGTCAGCACCCGGATGGCATCGTCGCCTTCTTTTATCCCTTCATCATGCACCGCCGACATGGTGTAATTTTGGGTTTTCACATCGAACTCGGTTACGGTAGCCAATGGATTTACTAAACTCAACCCAGCGGGCAGAGTACGGTCGGTTACGTTACCAAACAGTGAGACAATACCAACGCGACCAGCATCAATCTGGCGAACACTAGCGGTGAGTAGACCCAGGATAATCAGGATAACGCCCACTACTTTAACGGGCCGCGAATAGCGCGAAAACGTAAGGGAAGGCGTATTGATAGCAAATCCGGCAATCAGGGCAAAAATGCCCAATACAAGAAAAAACATGGTTTATAATTTGTTTAGGTGTCAGAAGACGAGGTAAAGATACTGGCCTAAACCCGGTTTATATCAGGAAATTACAGCATCGGATACCGGACAGGCCAAACGGACACGGGACTGGACAGTCACAAAAAAAACCGGCTGGTGGGCCGGTTTCCAGTTATTGAGGTGGTAAGTTGGTCAGTTAGTGACCAACTTACCACCTCAATAA
>JBBQUC010000292.1:0-5751 GCA_038212815.1 Cytophagales bacterium | reverse complement strand
TATCACCATACAGCAAATCGGCATAGTTGGTTTTGCTCAGGGTCTGCCCATTGACGGAATAGAAAATATCACCCCGTTTTAAACCTGCCTGAGATGCTGGCGAACCCGGCAGTACATACAATACCGAACCGACAACATCGCTGCTACCCGCCGAGCGCAGATAAAGCTGATACTCCATGCCGGTTGTTTTGGTTTCGCCACTGAGGGAGGCTTTCAGTTCAGTAGCGCTTTGCTGAATCCACGAAAAACGGTCGCCGTCGGGCCGGGCAGTAGCGTCGTATTTATAGAGCAATGAATCGAAAAACTTGTCGGGAGCCAGGGTTTTATCGGGTGCCGCCGGAATCTTATCCGTCCAGAAGTAATACTGCTTCATGTTAGACAGAATCCAGTTGTTCACATCGAGCGTGGTTGCCGTGACCGTCGACCCCGACGAAGGGGTAGAAATGGCAACCGGGGCTACGTCGGTTTCTTTCTTGCAGGATGATAACATCAGAGAGCCTGCCACCGCAAGCAGGGGAAATCGCAACAGAGTAAGTGATTTCATATTTTGCCTATTGAGTAAGTATAATATATACGTATAGTCCTGCAAAACAGTTTGTTTTCAGGATAAAAAAAAACGTTTAAAATCAGTGCTTGCCTGGCTTATCGGCAATCAGGCCGCTACCCATAAACTTACGGTCGAGGGAGGAGGACACTTCGGGTAGGGTGATGCCGTTGTCGGCAGCCCGGCGGGCCATGCGGGTGCCGGTGGCCTGAAAAATAGCTTCTGATAGATAGGGTTCGCTTACGTCGCCCAGGGGTTTCAGGTTCAGCGGTTCTTTAATAACCACGGCGGGTACGAAGCCCGTAGCATAGTCGGTAAACCCACTGGCATTGGCCGATTTGAACGTAATGGGCTGCAACCCCCACTTGATCTTGCCCGTATCGTCGGAGAGGGTAATAGATCCCACATTTTTGCCCACGGTGTTAGTGCCAATGGTCGTAACGGGCATATAGGGGGTAAGGCCATTGATGACTAGTTCGCTGGCCGAAGCTGTGCGACCCGTGGTCAGCACGTACAACCGGCTTAGGTTAGCCCCAATGTTATTGGCCTTTTGCACAAAGTTCTGGGTATTCCAGCCTGCGCCGTACTTCTTGTTAAAATCGGTGGTAACAGCGGGGTTCCACTGTTGAGTATAATAAATTTTGGCGGTACTGATGTTTTTACCAATCAGGCTGGCCAGCTTAGTAGCCGAGGATACGTAACCACCGGGGTTATACCGTAAATCGAGTACCAGATAGGTGATATTCTGGCTTTTAAACTTCCCGAAAACATTATCCAGTTTAGTGTCGTACAAGATTTTATCTGCATCAGTGGTGGCACTATTGGGGCCGGGCACAAACTGGTTATAGACCACATACCCAATTTTTTTGCTGCCCACGGTATAAACCGAGTCCATCAAGACGGGGTCGGCCTGATACACAATGGCAGACACCGTTTTGCTTTGGTCGGTATCTGTCAGGCCGGTGTTGCTCACGGTCGAGAACTTAAACACATACGAATCGCTGTTGCTATTCAGCAGAGTGTTATAATTACTGGTGGTCAATCGCTCGCCATTTACGAAGTAAAACACGTCACCCCGTTTTAGGCCCGCTTTAGCGGCTGGTGAGCCAGGCAATACGTATAACACAGACCCAACCACATCCGTACTGCTCGACGGTCGCAGGTAAAGCTGAAATTCCATGCCGGTGGTTTTCTCTTCACCACTGAGGGAGGCTTTCAACTCATCGGCACTCTGCTGAATCCACGAAAACCGGTCACGGTCGGTATTAGCCGTATTAGCGCGGTCGTACAGCAACGACAGGAAGAATTTGTCGGGGGCCAGGGTTTTATCGGGATTGGCCGGTAGTTTATCGGTCCAGAAGTAATACTGCTTCATGTTGGCCAAAATCCAGTCGTTCACTTCGGCAGTGGTGGCTGTCCCGGTCGAGGTACCACCAACGGGAACAACATCGTTGGGTTTTCGGCAGGCGTTCAGGAGCAATAATCCCGACAGGGTGACCAGTACAAAAGGACGTATAACGTTTAGACTCATTGGTCGGAGTTGGCTAAGTTGTTTTTAATAACGCAAGATAAAGCTGAATATTGACTCATATTCACCCTGCGTATAAGTGCCGGGCTAAACCCATACGTTTTCCTGCTTCTTTCCGATGCACCTAACTTGGCAAAAACAAGGACTACCCCGACTGACTGGCTCGAACGAGTGCTGAAACGGGTAAAATAAGTGTTTCGGTTTGCACGTTGATAGGGCGTAGTTTGACTTCATTACCCTACCGGATATGCGTGTGTTTGTTGGTTTGTGCCTGTCTGGAATGGCCGGTATCTCTATGGCCTTTGCCCAGGCTCGTGTTCATCTACCCGCGTTGATAGACGCGTCGTTTACCTGTAATTACACGGGGGCAGTCAATCCGAAAACCCTGTGCAGCGATGCCAATATCCAATCCAACGGCCATGCTGAACGGGTGGTTGACCGCATCCTAAAACCCATTGGCCTGCTACGTAATTTCAGCGTGATGGAATGCCCGAACACCGAAAACTGCTTTGCTACGGTGGTCAAAGGCGAGCGATTTATCATCTACGATGGCGCGTTTATGGCACAAATCGAAGAAGATACTGAAACCGACTGGTCGGCCATCAGCATTATGGCCCACGAGATTGGCCACCACCTACAGGGCCATACCATCGACGGCAAGGGCGGGCAACCCCAGAAAGAGATTGAGGCCGACCGTTTTTCGGGGTTTGTGCTGCACCAGTTAGGGGCTTCGCTCGACGAGTCGATGGTGGCTATTCGCGCCCTGGGCAACGACCATGCTACCCGCACCCACCCTGCCAAAGGCCCGCGCATGGAAGCCGTTCGGAAAGGCTGGGTCGATGCCGAGGAATTATACCCGCGTCGGCATGGCGCAGGCGACCGGGCACCGGCTACGGCAGTGGCCAGTACCCGACCCGGCCCTTCGGTAATGATACCCACCCGCCCGGCCGCTGAGCGTTCAGCCGTGGCTACCAGCCGGGTAGGTTGCCTGTCGGGCGATTGCGAAGACGGAACGGGTGTATTTGTATTTCCGACCAAAGACCGCTACGAGGGCGAGTTTGCCGAAGGCGACAAGCATGGCGAAGGCACTGAGTATTACCCTGATGGCAGGGTTAAGTACCGGGGTAGTTTTGAAGACGACCTGCGGGCGGGCATGGGGGCCTATGCCTATCGCAACGGCGATAAATACGTTGGGCAGTTTGCCCAGAACCTGCCTAACGGCAAAGGCACGTATTATTTCCACGATGGCGACCGTTTTGTGGGGTATTTCCGCAACGGCAAACGGCACGGTTATGGCGTACAGTATAACGCCAGTGGTCAGCAGCAGACAACCGGCACCTGGCAGGATGACAGAAAGGTGCGGTAGGTTACCACTAAATTGGTCATTAGCTTGTTAGGGTATCAGAAAAACAAAACAACTCTGAAAATGACACTTGTTCTGGAACCTAAAAATGAAGCGGATTACCGGCTTTTTGTCGAGCTGGCAAAACGCCTTCATGTAACCTATCGAGAGACTCCTGACCTATCAGAAGAAGAATTAATAAGGTCAGAAAATAGCTTTTTTGCGTTGGCTGGCAGTTGGCAGGGCGAAGAGACAACCGATGAGTTGATTCGACTGATTGAGTCGGCACGTACTTCCAAAGAAATAAACCTATCCCTCTGAATGTATTTGCTCGATACGAATATCCTGATACATCACTTAAATGATAGGCACGGGATCAATCAGAAAATACAGGAGGTGGGCTTTTATAATTGCTATATTTCGGAAATCAGCATCCTTGAATTACTGTATGGAGTGGCTAATAGCGCATCCGAAAAACGCGCAGAAAACCTGATAAATGTTCGAAGGTTAGAATACTTGCTGGAAGATCGTATCCTGACTATTCACGTCGCTTTTGACTTGTTTGCTTATCACAAAGCCCAACTTCGCCAGCAAGGGCTACTTATCAGCGATTTTGATCTACTCATTGGTGCGAACAATTATACGCTGATAAGTGCTAATAGGAAGGAAATGGAGCGGATTCAAGGGCTAACGGTGGAAAATTGGCTTCCTGCCTAGACCCCAAACAGCAAAATAATGGCTTCGTTAGAGAGGGCTTCAAATTCGACAAGGGCATCGTGCGAATAATGCAGTGCCAGTCCGTCGCGCTCCTGGAGAAGCCGGTTAGCTACTTCAAAAACCCCTTGGAGTACAAATACAAACACCTGTCCGCCATGCCCCGGCGGTGTTGAACCATTCACTAAATACGTCTCCTCGTGCCGCCCGTTAAACTGGCCAATATATCCATGCCGTCGAGGATTGGTTTGGGTATATTCCGGGTCAAACAGGGGCAGGAGCGTATTTTTGGTGGTAAGGGAGAACTGGGTATGCTGAACCCCTGGCACGAAGTTTTCTGCCGGACTACTGAACCAGATTTGCAGAAAATTGATGGCTTCTGTTTCGTACGGGTTAGTAACGGTATAGGTCATGCCAGAGGCTAACTGTAGCACCCCTACCTGCCCTGGGGCCAAAAAATCGGTTGTTACAATAGCTTCCCCTGCCCGGTTGCCCGCATATTCTAACCCACCCACTACAGGTAGCAGCAGTACGGTAGTGTTGATTTCTACCCGCAGGCTGAGACTGGCCCCGGCTTGTAGGGTATCATCGTTGAGAAGGTAAAGCGACCCAAATGCCGTGCGACTGGGGTCATAGTAGGCTCCGAAGTTAAACCCATGATAGCTCCGCAGAAACTCGGTTTGGGTGCAGCCGCGCTGGGCGGCCAGGTAAATCTGGGCTTCAGCCTGAGTGTCCACTGCTGCCGGGGTTATGCGCTGACAACAATGGTATGGCTAAGCACATACCCGTCTTTAACGCTGCCCGTCAAGGTGCCTAGTTCGGCGGCTACGCTATCGGCAAATACCATATCGCGCTCGTTGGTGGTGTCCTGCGCTCCTTTTGTGTATCCGTACGACTGCCCGGTGGTATAAACGGCGTTGGATATGGCAAACGGAAACGCAATTTGGGTAATGAGCAGCGAACGACCGGCGGCAGTAAATACGTGCACATGGATATGCGGTGCCCGCCCCCCGTACCAGCCCGGAAATATAGAGCCAAACGAGGCTAGCCCAGTGGCATCGGTGGTTTGGCGGCCCCGCAAAAAATCGAGACCCGTTACACCACTGCTGTACTCCGAGTAGTTGCCGTCTTTATCGCAATGCCAAACATCGACAATAGCACCTACGAGCGGAGCGCAACTGCCAGTACCGTTTTTGATGGTAATATCGAAGGTGGTGGCTACCCCCGTGCGGCCATCGGTAATGTCTTTCCGCACAAACTTAGTGGACACTTTAGTTGGGTATGGCCCTTCGGTTTCAGTAGGGGTAACGGCACAGTTGCTGGCCGAACTACCATTGGTAGAGCCGGTTGTAGTGCTAGTTGTGGTGCTAACAGGATCAACTGTTTGGGTTGCGCAGGCTTCCAGTATCGGGAAAATTGCTGTTGCTCCCAGTAAGGTGCTAAACCCTCGTTTCAAAAATTCGGTACGTTGCATGGTATTGGTTTAAGAGCGTGTTGGGAAATTAAGTTTGGCGTTGGGGTTGTATGCGTTGCAATATGATCTGAATATTGGCTAAATAAAGCCAGTTTACCGAAGAAGATACCGTATACTCATAATCTTTGACGATGCGTCGGAAAAAATTA
>JBBQUC010000291.1:0-5755 GCA_038212815.1 Cytophagales bacterium | reverse complement strand
GACACTCAGCGGTCGGAAAATAAATCCAAATCGTCGGAGCGTATTTACGTCGAACATGCTATCGGCGGTATGAAACGGTTTCGTTATTTGAGTGATCGCTTGCGGACTCATAAGGTACTTTTGTACGAATCATTGATAGGTCTATGTGCTGGGCTATGGAATTTTTATTTGACTAACTAACTCATAATCACCTTCACAACAAGTCTAATAAATAGTGCTATTTCTGGCACATCAGTCTCTTATTAACTACAGCTACACTATATGGCTAAATTAATCACCCTGCAAACCTTTAGCTCAGACACTGGGAATCTAACTGTATTTGAGAAAATACTGCCTGGTGTTATTAAGCGGGTATTTTATATTTATGGGGCTGGGCAGGAACGCCGGGCTGGTCATCGGCATAAGCAAGCCTGGAATGCCCTGATTTGCCTGCATGGTCAATGCCGGGTATATAGCTTTGATGGAAATGATGAGCAACTAGTTGTACTCAACGACCCCCGCCAATGCTTGATTCTGGAACCTGCTGACTGGCATGTCATGGATGCTTTTTCGGACGATGCCGTGTTACTGGTACTCTCTAATGAATATTACGACAAGGATGATTACATCCGGGAGCCGTATACTGGGCAGAACGAGCTGATAACGGTTTCATGATTCCGTTTCTGGATTTAGGGCTTGTCAATAAGCAGCATCAAGCTCGTATTCATCAGGCTGCGGAACGGGTATTACAATCGGGCTGGTATGTGCTGGGTCGCGAGGTTGCTACCTTTGAGGCCGCTTTTGCCCAGTATTGTGGTGTCCGGCACTGCATTGGCGTAGCCAATGGGCTTGAGGCATTAACCCTGGTGCTGAAAGCCTGGGAGTTGCCAGTAGGTAGCGAGGTCATCGTACCATCAAACACGTACATTGCGTCGATCCTGGCCGTCACCCACGCGGGGTTAACCCCGGTGCTGGTCGAGCCTGACCTCCGCACGTATTTACTCGATGCCAGCAAGATTGCTGCCGCCATTACCCCCCGCACCAAAGTCATTTTACCGGTACATCTTTACGGTCGCTGTTGCGAGATGGCCCCCATACATCACTTAGCACAGAAACACGGGTTACGAGTGCTGGAAGATGCCGCTCAGGCGCATGGTGCCGTTTTTCAGGGCCAACAGGCAGGGGCATTGGGGGATGCGGCTGCCTGGAGTTTCTACCCCAGCAAAAATTTAGGGGCAATGGGCGATGCCGGAGCCATTACAACAAATGATGATGCCCTGGCCGACAAGTTGCGGTTTTGGCGGAATTACGGCTCTGGCCAGAAATACCGGAATGAGTACATTGGGCATAACAGCCGGTTAGACGAGTTGCAGGCGGCTATCCTCCTGGCCAAATTCCCTTACCTCGATGCCGAAAACGCCCGTCGCCGACAACTGGCCACATATTACCTCAATACTATTCGCCACCCGGCCCTTACTTTACCGCCTACAGATGGCCTGAACACCGATGTTTGGCACTTGTTTGTCGTGCGTCATCCGCAACGAGATGCATTCCGGGCCTATCTGACCCAAAAAGGCATCGGTTCGGATGTCCATTACCCCGTTCCTCCGCATCGACAACGGGCGTATGGCCATTTGCTGGGCAATACCTTCCCTATTTCCGAGCAAATCCACCGCGAAATAGTTAGCCTCCCTCTGAACCCTACGCTCACAAACGAAGATGTTACGTATATTGCCGAGACGATAAATTCAATGATGTAGTTTAACGAATGACTCTATCCGTTATCATTCCCGTGTATAACAGTGAGCTAACGCTGGAACCGTTGGTAGCGCGGCTACAGCACTGTTTGCACGGAATAGCGTTTGAGGTGATTTTAGTGAACGATGGCAGCCGGGATGGGTCTGAAGCGGTTTGTGAGATGCTGGCGCGGCTGCATACCAATGTGCTGTTCATTAGCCTGCGCCGAAATTTTGGCGAATTCAACGCGGTATTGTGTGGTCTCAATTACGTGCAGGGCGAGTATGCCGTTATCATCGACGACGATTTTCAGAATCCACCTGAAGCCATTCTGACGCTACTGCATGCAGCCCAAACAAGCGGTTACGATGTGGTTTATAGCCGCTATGCCGATAAAAAACACGCGCCTGCCCGGAATTTGGGCAGTTGGCTGGTAAACCGCCTGACAACCCCTTTACTGGGCAAACCGGCTGATTTATACCTGTCGAGTTTTAAGCTTATCCGGCGTGAAGTAGTTACCGAAATCTGTAAATACACCGGGCCATACCCGTACATCGACGGGTTGATTTTTCGGGTAACCCAGCAGGTAGGGAGTGTACTGGTGCCGCATCAGCCCCGACAGCGGGGCCAATCGAATTACACGGCTAAAAAATTGGTGTCGCTGTTTCTGAATGTGCTGATTGGCTACTCGGTCTGGCCATTGAGGGTATTTACCCTGGCGGGTTTCGGGCTGTTTATGCTGGCGGTGCTGCTGGGCATAGGGCTGGTCATTGCGCACGTAGCCAGTTGGTTTGCCGTACCGGGCTGGGTGGTTGTTGGGGTAATAGTTCTGTGGTTAGCTGGGTTGCAGATGTTGTTTCTGGGGCTTATCAGCGAGTACCTCGGCAAAGTATTCATGAGCCAAAGCGGCTTACCGCCGTATGTAATAAAAACGGATACCAGGAGTTCAAGATAAAAACGGAAATCGTATCGCAATGCCCATCTATCACACACTCGGCCAAATCCCGCCCAAGCGGCACACGCAGTTTCGGAAACCCGATGGCAACCTGTACTACGAACAGCTATTCGGCACTGTGGGCTTCGACGGCATGTCGTCATTGCTGTACGAGGTCTATCGCCCCACAATGGTGAGCGAAATTCTGTCGGAGCAGGATGTAAGCCCGGCCATTGCCGTAGAAAAGCACCTGAAAGCGCGGCTACTAAAAGGGTTCGAGGTGGCTCCCCAAGCTGATTTTCTGGATAGCCGCACGCCCCTGCTGGTCAACGCCGATATTCATATTAGCCTGGCCGCTCCTCAGGAATCGCAGACGACGTATTTTTATAAAAACGCCGATGCCGACGAGCTGATTTTTGTACACCGGGGGTCGGGTAAACTGCGCACGCAGCTAGGCACTATTTCATTTGCTTATGGCGATTACCTGGTCATTCCACGGGGCATCATTTACCAGATCGAGTTCTATACTACCAACAATCGGCTGCTGATTGCCGAGTCGTTTCATCCCATTTACACCCCAAAACGCTACCGGAACTACTTTGGGCAGTTGCTCGAACACGCGCCTTTTTGTGAGCGCGATTATAAACTGCCCACCGACCTGGAAACCTACGACGAGCGGGGTGATTTCATCGTCAAAATCAAGAAACAGGGCATTCTCTACACGATGCTTTACCCAACCCATCCGTTCGACGTGGTGGGCTGGGATGGGTATAATTTCCCGTACGGGTTTTCGATTCATAATTTTGAGCCAATCACGGGCCGGATTCACCAGCCGCCACCAGTGCATCAAACCTTCGAGACCAAAGCCTTTGTGGTTTGCTCATTCTGCCCCCGCCTGTACGATTACCACCCTCTGTCTATTCCGGCCCCGTATAACCACTCTAATATCGACTCCGACGAGATGATCTATTACGTGGATGGCGATTTTATGAGCCGGAATAACATCGAGCAGGGCCACATTACCCTGCATCCCGGCGGTATTCCGCATGGCCCCGCGCCAGGGGCGTATGAGCGCAGCATTGGCAAAACGGAAACGATTGAACTGGCCGTTATGATCGACACCTTCCGGCCCCTGATGCTCACTCAGGCAGCCCTGAACCTGGATGACGGCACCTACTACAAAAGTTGGCTGGAGGCTCTGTAGGGCATTTAAGCGTAGAAAATGATTGGAAAACGAGATGAATACGAGCGCATGTTTGCCCTCGAAGAACGACTTTGGTGGTATCGAATCCTGCACGAACAAGTGCTGGCGGCTATTCAGCGGCAGTTTGCCGATAAACAGACCCTCGCTATACTGGATGCGGGCTGCGGTACGGGCGGTTTACTGACGTTTTTGAGCCGGGCAGGCTATACGCAGCTTCAGGGAGTCGATGGCTCAACCGATGCGGTAGCATTCTGCCAGGAGCGGGGACTATCGGTTAGTTTGGTGAACCTGACAAAACTGGCTGATTATCAAACCGGTAAGCAGTTCGATGTGGTGGTTTGTAATGATGTATTCTGTTATTTTGATGACCCTACCTTGATCCACTTGCTCACCGAACTCGGCAGGCGACTTACCCCAAACGGACTGCTGATTAGCAACAACAACGCATTTGCTGTGTTTCGGGGGCAGCACGATTTGGCGGTGGGTAGCATCCGCCGGTTTCGGCAGACCGATTTTGATACGCTTGCTCCGAAAGCTGGTTTACAGATTCAATCATCAACCTACTGGAGTTTAGCTCTTTCGCCCCTTATTTTAGCCATTCGTCAATGGCAGAACTGGCAGTTGCGGCTGGGTTGGCGCAAGGCTGATGCTTCCGTCTCCGATGTGTATTTTCCGGGTGAGTGGGTCAACACAATTCTGTATCGGGTAGTTAGAACCGAGCAGGCGTTGTTGCCAAAAGCTCCCTTTGGTAGTTCACTCTTTCTGACCATGAGTGCTTCCTGAATCAGAATCCGTACTTTTGCGGGTTAGTAAGGCGATTAACTGACTAACTGAATCCATGTTCACCGGAATTGTTGAAGCCACCGGCATAGTAAAAGGCATTGTTGCTGAGGGTACTAACCTTACCTTCACCATCGAGTCGGTACTGGCCCCTGAACTGAAAGTAGACCAGAGCCTGAGTCATAATGGGGTGTGCCTGACCGTGACAAACGTGCGGGGTAACGAGTACGCTGTAACAGCCGTGGACGAAACCCTGCAAAAAACCAACCTCGGCCACCTAAAAGCGGGCAGTTGGGTAAACCTGGAACGCTGTATGCCCGCCAATGGCCGGTTCGATGGGCATATAGTGCAGGGCCACATTGACCAAACTGGTGTTTGCACGGATGTGCAGGACATAAACGGAAGTTGGCTGTTCGATTTTCAGTACGATTCGGCAGTTGGGAACGTTACGGTAGAAAAAGGGTCGATTTGTATCAACGGGGTTAGCCTGACGGTGTTTAACTCGACAGATATCGGGTTTCGGGTCACCATTATTCCGTACACCTTTGACCATACTACCTTTGGGAAACTCCAACCCGACGATGTGGTAAATCTGGAGTTTGATATTGTGGGGAAATACATTAAAAAAATGCTCACTAATTACCGTTAATCTGACTATGGTAAAACTTAGTGCCCGCACCACCACCGACCTACTGGTTCATATTGGCCTTGTGCTGTCGTTACTGGTGGTGGTGTTTCTGTTTTTCTTTTTTGTTTACCTGCCCTGGAGCACGAATCATGGGCAAACCATTACTGTTCCTGACCTCACCCGTGTCAGCACCGATGAACTACCCGCCCTGCTCAACGACCGTGATCTGCGGTTTGAAGTAAGCGACTGTACTTATGTAGCTGGAGCAGAGCCGCTCACGGTTGTGGCTCAGTACCCCCACATTGGGGCTAAAGTAAAAGAAGGGCGCAAGATATACGTGACCATTACCCGGCGCATGGCCCCTACCGTACCCATGCCCAAACTCACCGATCTCACTAAACGCTCGGCCGAGTTGTTCCTCAAAGCCAATGGGCTAGAGCTGGGCGAGATGACTTACGTGCCTGACCTGGCTAAAAACTCGGTGTTGCGGCAA
>JBBQUC010000290.1:0-5760 GCA_038212815.1 Cytophagales bacterium | reverse complement strand
TCCGGCTCTTTACCCACCAACCGCCCCACGTCCCCAATCATAGCCAGCGCGTCGGGCAGGGTGATTATGTTGGTGACGTGAACGGGGCAATGGCGTTGGAGCATCTCGATCTGCTCTCTACTGTTTTCTTCTTTATTGGCCAGCACCAGCGAAGGACGTAGGGAGAGTACCCGCTGAACATCGACCGTTTTGGTACCCCCAACAACCGGCTTGTTCTGCACCAGATGGGCGGGGTGAATACAAAACTTAGTGCGACCAACCACTTCGGCATCCAGCCCCAGGCTGAACAATAGTTCGGTTTGGGAGGGAACGAGCGAGACAATACGGTGGGCGGGCATAGGCATTGGGCGACAGGAATTGGGGATTCGTCTATCCTTTAACGTTAATTAACAAATCTACAGCCTGAATCTCTAAGATTATGCGCAACTTTCTTCCTCAATTTCTGCTCTTTACCCCATGAAGACTCACCTATGCGTTTTATTGCCCGCGCTACTACTGGCAGCCACGGCTCATGCCCAGACACCCGCCCCCACTTCAGGCAAAATTACCTACGAAACCATGCGTCGGTTCGACCCCTCTCAGGTGCGAATGGTGATCAATGGCCAGGAGGTGAAACCCGGTGATCCACTCCCTAACGGAGCCGCTCCGCCCGATATGCCCGACGTAATTACCAGTTCGCAGCGACTGTTTTTTGCGGGAACCTCCGGCAAAGAAGAGCAGGATCGGCCCGGTGGAATGATGCGCCGGATGATGGGTGGCCCTGACGGGGGCGGTGGCCGACCCGATGGCCCCGGCAGTGGGCGTGGCCAAACGATGCGGATGGAGCCACCCATTCGCTCCGTAAAGTACCTCGACTTGGCTACTAAGAAACTGATCGAGGTACTGGAAGTGAAAAAAGACTCGCTTACCAAAGAGTATTACCGGGCCGAATCAGCGTTGGCTACCACCGCTACTGACTGGAAAGAAGCCGATAAGACCCGCAAGGTGGCGGGCTACACCTGCCATAAAGCCACCGCTACCCGCAAGGGTCAGCCCTACACCATCTGGTACACCACCGAACTACCCTTTACCTACTCACCTGTAGCCGAGCTTACCCCGGCGCAGGGCGTGGTGCTACAAATAGAAAGCGACGATGAGTCGTATAAAGCTCAGCAGGTAGAGTCTATGGCCGTGGCTACCGCTGATGTTACCCCGCCTGCCAACACCCAACTTGTCCCTAAAGAACAGTTGGAAACCATCCGCCGGAAAGCCATGGCCGACTTCCGCCAGAAAATGATGAGTTCCATGCCGTTTTCCCGGAATTAATGAATAGGCCACAATGAATACTGTACCGAATGTGATAACTCCTTACTACGTTAGACTTGTGCTTGTTTTGGGCATAATTCATTGTGGATTATCCAGTAGTATCGCTCAACCCCGTGGCGGGGCACAAATCCGGGGAGTGGTGGTCGATTCGATTACCCGGCAACCGCTAATGGAAGCCTCCGTTACTTTGCTGCTGGCCCGCGACTCGTCGCTGGTGACGTACGGCATAACCAATGGGTCGGGGGAGTTTATGTTTCGGAATGTGGTTGCCGGGCGGTATCGGGTATTGGTAACGTATGTAGGTTACCGCAACGGGGCCATGCGGGTCAGTGTAGTGCCGAATGTGCCGGTAACCGAGACCGATACGCTACGGTTGCTGCCGCAGACAGCTACATTGAACGAGGTGGTGGTTCAGGCCGAACGCGCGCCCGTGGCCATAAAGGGCGATACCCTGGAGTTTAACGCGGGTTCGTTTAAAACCCGGCCCAATGCGCAGGTTGAGGATTTGCTGAAAAAACTGCCGGGTATAGAAGTGAGCCGCGATGGCACCATTAAAGCGCAGGGGCAGGAGGTGAAAAAGGTGTATCTGGATGGTAAACCTTTTTTTGGCGACGACCCCAAAGTAGCCACCCGCAACCTCCCCGCCGACATTATCGACAAGGTACAACTCTACGACCGGCAGTCGGATCAGTCGCAGTTTTCGGGCGTGGATGATGGCGACCGCGAAAAGACAATCAACCTGACCACTAAGCGCGACAAGCGCAAAGGCACCTTTGGGCAACAGTCGCTGGGATACGGCCATAACCCCAACGACGGGCAGAACCCGTATCTGGCCCGCGCCAACATCAACCACTTTAATAATGGTATGCAGTTATCGGTGATTGGGTTGGCCAACAACCTGAACCGGCAAGATTTTACGGGGCAGGATTTGGGCCTGGGCAACAATGCCGGGGGTGGCGGGGGCCGGGGGATGACCGGAGGTGGCGGGGGCGGTCAGGGTGGAGCCACGCCCAGCAACATTACCCGGTCGTGGGGGGGCGGAGCCAACTACCATAATGCCTGGGGTAAAAAGATAGAAGTGGCAGGCAGCTATTTCCTGAACAATACCGATGTGCTGACCGATCAGCAAACCCTCCGGCGCAACGTTCTGGCCGACACCTCGTTCGTAACCGCCGGGCAGAACAGCTCGCGCAACCAGAACACCAGCAACCGCGCCAACCTCCGGTTCGATTATAAACTTGATTCGCTGACAACCCTGCGGGTAACCCCCAGCCTCAACTGGCAACACTCGCAGTTTGGTAGTAGTAGTATCTCGCGCACCACGACCAACGCGGGCAACCCCCTCAACAGCAGTACTACGGATTACAGTTCGAAGGGTACTGGGTTTACCGGCTCAAACAATGCCCTGCTGCTGCGCAAGTTTAAACGGAAGGGACGCACCTTTTCGGTAAACTGGGCCATCAACCTCAACGATCAGCAAAGCGAAGGGCTAAACCGCTCGCTGAACACCTATGCCACGGCCCCCACGCGGGGAGCCGGTGGAGCCGATACCCTCAGCCGACCCACCAGCAGCACCGGAGCCGGGGCGTTGAGCCGGGCCATCAATCAACTCAACAACCAGCGTACCTACGCCAACGCCAACACCAACACCATAACGGCGGCTTATACCGAGCCGCTGTCGCTGCGGAACACGCTGGAGTTTCATTACAGCACCGCCCTGACCCGCAATACGTCTGACCGGCAGGTGACCGACTACAACGAAACCACCAGTCAGTACGACCGCCGGAATCCCAGCCTGAGCAACCAGTTTCTGACTACTTTTCTAACCAATCGGGGCGGTATTACCCTACAAACCCGCCGACTGAAATACAATTATTCGGTTGGCCTCGATGCCCAGCAGTCGGGACTGCGGGTGGACAACCAAACCCGCGATACCAGCTTTACCCGGCAGTTTACCAATCTGCTGCCCAATGCCCTGCTGACCTATAATTTTGCCCGCAGCCGAACCCTTCGGCTCAACTACCGTACGCGGCTCAATGCCCCATCGGTGTCGCAGTTGCAGCCGGTGCCTGACAACACCAACCCGCTGAATATCCGGTTGGGTAACCCAACCCTGCGGCCAGAATACAGCCATAACCTCACCCTCACCTACAATAACTTCCAGCAGGGTACCTTTCGCAGCCTGTTTGCCCTCATCACGGCCAGCCGTACCGACAACAAGATTGTGAACGCTACGACCTTCAATAATGTAGGGTCGCAAACCACCAAACCCGTGAATGTGGATGGGTATTACACCCTGACTGGCTATTTGGCGCATGGCAGACCGGTTACGGTAGGGAGCCTGAAAGCCAATCTGAACCTGAACACCAACCTGACCTACAACCGAGGGCAGAGTTTTGTGAATAACCAGCAAAACCGCTCGCAGAGCTATTTGCTAAGCCAGGGGGTGAGTCTAAACTCAAATTTTACGGATAAACTGGAGTTTAGCCTGGGCGGAAATATGAGCTACCAAACGGCCAGCTATTCACTGCAACCCCAGCAGAACACCGAGTTCGTTAACCGGGCGTTTACCGCCGATCTGTATTACCAATTGCCGTTTCGGTTTGTGCTAACCACCGACGTGAGCTACAACAACTATGGTGGCAAGTCGGCAGGACTGAACCAAAACTACACCCTGCTGAATGTGGCCCTCGCCCGGCAGTTTTTCAAGCAGCGGCAGGGCGAGTTAAAATTCCAGGTGTATGATGCCCTGAATCAGAACCGCAGCATTGTGCGTACTGTAACGGACACGTATGTAGAGGAGGTGAGAAGCAGGGTCTTGAATCGATATTTTCTGCTGAGTTTTACCTACAACCTCCGCAACTTCTCGGCGGGAGCTACTCAGAGCCAATTCAGGCCCATGAACGACGGGCGCAGCAACCGGGGCGGGCGGCAACGGTTTTAGGGTAGCCCAATTACTCGTACCGCAAGGCTTCAATCGGGTCTAGTTTAGAGGCACGCACGGCGGGGTATATCCCGGCAAATAGACCTACGGCTATGCACACCACAATGCCAAGACCCATCCAGACCCAGGGCACCACAAACCCACCCTCGCCCTGACTGATAACCAGCGAAATGAGGTTGCCTATGCCCAGCCCCAGAATGACCCCTCCCAGGCCACCCAGCATACAGATCACAATGGCTTCGATCAGAAACTGTTGCCGGATGCGCATAGGCGTAGCCCCCAGCGATTTGCGAATACCAATTTCCCGTGTCCGCTCCGTAACAGAAACCAGCATAATATTGAGCAGGGCAATAGCGGCTCCCAGTAGGGTGATAAACCCAATGCCAAACCCACCAACGCGCAACACGTTGGTGTTTTTTTCCAACTGCTTGGCCAAGTCATCGGCGCGTTCAATCACAAACGAGTCGCGCTGCCCAATCTTATCTTCCCGAATTTGCCGCATCAGGCCACGCGCTTCGCCCATCGCCGTTTCCTGGTCGGAAAGGTTGGGGGCTGAGGCTGTGATGTCGAAGGTTAGGTTACGTTCTCCCGCCAGCGCACGGGCGTTTTCCATGGGCAGCAGCATCACCCGGTCGCCCTCTCCGCCAGTCATCCCGCCTTTTTTAGCCAGAATACCCACAATTTTGTATTGGCCACCCAGCACGCGCACTACCTGATTAAGGGGCTTAATGGTTTTACCAAACAAGGTATTGGCCAGTTCGCTACCCACAATAGCAACGTTCAGGGAGTAGTTGAGGTCATTAGCGGTGAAGTTACGGCCGCTGCCGAGCGCGTAGTTTTTTACGCCGAGATAGGTATCGTCGATACCCATTACCTGTACGTTGGGGTTCGTTTTTTTGGAGCCATACTTTATTTCGGCAGCACCCGTTACCAGGGTAGAGATAGAGACTGTGGCCCCGTACCGAAACCGCCGTTTAAAGGCAATGGCCTGCCGATACTCGATGGCTTCGACGCGCTGTTGCGTACGGCCCCCAAACCGGCCAAACTGTTGGGGAATAGCAATGTTGAAGGTATTGGCTCCTAACCCTTCAAAGCTGCTGTTCAGCGACCCCTGTATGCCGTCGATGGCCGTTAAAATACCCACCAGCGAGGTGATGCCAATGGCAATGATGAGGGCGGTCAGCACGGTACGAAGCCGGTTGCCCGCTATCGACCGTAACCCTTCGCGGACGTTTTCAAGGAAGTTCATGGAACAATTACCAAATGGATAAATGACTGATTGACGAATATATGAAGATTCATGTAATATTAATCCAACTATTCGATCATTCACTCATTCACCAACTCACTCATTAATCTTTGCACAATATTTGCATATCTTTCGTTATGACAAAACTACCACCCACATTTTTAGCATCGAAACCAATGGCAAGGCTACTGTTACCGCTTATCCTTTTTCTGACTATATCGGGGCATGTAGTGGCCTCGCGCATTCTGGTGCCGATGGATGA
>JBBQUC010000289.1:0-5781 GCA_038212815.1 Cytophagales bacterium | reverse complement strand
ACAGCGGCAACGCATTCTGATTGCCCGCGCCGTGTATAAAGACCCGCAGTACCTGTTTTTCGACGAAGCCACCAACGCCCTCGATGCCAACAACGAAGCCGCCATTATGGAACACCTCGGCCAGTTTTTCCGGGGCCGCACGGTAGTTGTGGTAGCTCACCGGCTCAGCACCGTCAGCCACGCCGATCAGATTGTGGTGCTGGACAAAGGCCGCATCAGTGAAATAGGGACACATGCCGGGCTAGTAGCCCAACGGGGCGACTACTGGCGACTGGTGAAGAACCAACTGGAGTTGGGATTATGACCACTCAATTCACAGAACTACGCGCCGAAGAGGTGCAGGAACTGCTCACGCGGCCACCGAAATGGTTGCTGCGGTGGGGCATTACAGTAGTATTTGCCGTGCTGACGCTAGTTTTTGCGGGCAGTTGGGTGGTGCATTACCCCGACCTCCTAAAGGCTTCGTTTGTACTCACTGCCACCAACGCGCCAAAAGCCCTACTGACCCATACCGACGGTAAACTGACCCGGCTGTTTGTGCGCGAGGGGCAGGCCGTGCGAACGGGTGAGGTGTTGGCTTACCTGGAAAGCACCGCTAGTCATGCCGACGTGTTGCGGCTGTCGGGACAGTTGGCACGGGCGTGGCCGGTAGCCAATTCGGGGAATCTGGAAGCCATCGACCGGCTCAACCTGACGCACTACCATCGGCTAGGCGAGTTGCAAAACGCCTACCAGACCTTTGCCCAGGCCCACAGCCAACTGCGAGCCTACTTAGCGGGCGGATTTTATCCCAAAAAGCGGGCTATTCTGCAACAGGAGTTGGCCGACCTACAGGCTCTGTCGCAAAATTTAGGGCAGCAGCAGATGCTGCACGAGCAGGACCAGCGGTTGGCCGAGCAGGACTACGCCATTCAGCAGCAGTTGGCCGACCAAAAAGTAATTGCCCCGCTCGACCTGAAACGCGAGGAAAGCAAGGCCATTTCGCGGAAGCTACCCGCCCAACAAATTGCCTCGGCCCTTATCAGCAATCAAACCGCCCAGCGGGCCAAGCAAAAAGAACTGCTTGAATTAGACAAGCAGGTGACCGAGCAGCACGATACGTTTTTGCAGGCACTGAACACCCTGCAAAGCGCAGCCGATGCCTGGAAAACTAAATACGTAGTGGTGGCTCCGGTGGCCGGGCGGGTTTATTTTTCGTCCATGCTCCAGGAAAATCAGCCGGTTGCCTTAAACCAGGAATTATTCTCAGTAGCCCCACCCACTGCGGACTACTACGGCGAGTTGCGGATACCCCAGCAAAACGCGGGGAAGGTAGCCATTGGGCAGGCCGTACTCATCAAATTAGCCGGGTATCCCTATCAGGAGTATGGCGCGATACGCGGGCAAATTACGGCCATCGCCCAAATTCCGCTTAAAGACAGTGTTTTTCTGGCCAGGGTGCAATTGCCCAGCGGCCTCAAAACCAGCTATGGCAACACATTAGCCTACAAAACCGGGATGACCGCCACCGCCGACATCATCACCACTGATAGTCGCCTGCTGGAAAAGCTGTTTTATCAACTCCGCAAGGTGCTGAATGGGCGGTGAGCATGGATTTCATTCACCAACTCCTGCAAATGGGCATCTGTGGTAAGGGGGTTCATCAGGGATACGCGTAACCAGACCCGCCCGTTCAGGGTGGTTTGTACCAGGTAAAACTGCCCGCTATGCAGCAATTGCTGGCGAATCTGGCTATTTAGCGCGTCGCACTCGGCGGGGGTCAGGTGGCCGCTACCCAGGTAGCGGAAACAGACAATATTGCTCTGGGGTACCACGGCCAGTTCCATGTCGGGGCGGGTTTGGAGGTAGGTGGCAAACCAGCGGGCCAGGTTATACGTAGTGTCAACGTAATCAGTGAAAATACCTTCGCCGTAGGTGCGCAGCACGGTATAGACCTTCGCGCTCATCATCAGCTTAGTGCATTCAAATGCCCGCTTGCCCGAGTTGAACCAGTCGGGCGCGTCGGCATCGGCCCAGAGGTACTGCGCTTTCTGCTGGAAGGTTCGGTACGAATCGGCATCGCGCCGGTAAATAACCGCCGTGACCAGGGCTGGTATCAGCATCATTTTATGGAAATCGACCACCACTGAATCGGCCCGCTCAATGCCCAGCACCAGGGGCTTATACTGCGCTGAGAGCACCACAGCGGCACCGTGGGCACCATCGGCATGGAACCAAAGCTGATGCGTTTCGCAGAAGTCGGCAATGGTCGTCAGGTCGTCGTACGAGCCGGTCGAGGTGGAGCAGGCCGATCCGATCACGGCAAAAACGGTCAGGCCATCGGCCAGTGCCTGCTGGTAATAGGGTTCGAGCAGATCGGTACGCATCTGAAACCGCTCGTTGGTGGGTATCTTGATAATCCCCGCCGACCCCAATCCCATGATCCGGGCTGCCCGATCTACGCAATAATGCGCTTCTTCCGACACCATAATGGCCAGTCGATGGGTAGTGCCGGTTTCCCAAACGTTGGTTTCCCAAACGCTTGTTTCCCAAACGTCGGCAGGCTGTCCGGGCGTGCCCATCATACAGGCACGGGCCGTGAGCAGGGCCGTTAGGTTAGCCAGCGTACCTCCCGATGTCAGCAGCCCTCCGGCTCCGTCGCCAAAACCCAGTTTCTGCGCCAGCCACTGGGTAACGATGCGTTCGAGGGTGTTGGCGGTCATACCCATTTCATACACCGCCATGCCCTGATTGAGCAGGCCCGTCAGCACCCCCGCCAGGGCCGCCAGCGGTAGCGGGGGGGTTACCTGATGGCCCATGCACTGCGGGTGGTGCAGGTGAATGGAGCGACCGAGCAGGTCGGCAAAGAGGGGTAACGGGTCAGCATTGGTAGGCTGGGCAAAGTCGGCCTGCCAGTAGGCCAGCATCTGGTCGGGGTCGGTATAGGGTAAAACCGGCCCCTGCCCCGCTTCGGCGTGTTGTAAGTGGGTAGCCAGTAGGTCGATCAGCGCGTGGCCCTGCGCCCGAAACTGGTCGGGCGAGTAGGCAGTGGTGAGCAGGTCGGTCATAAGTACCGCTCGCGGATGAGGTTGAGGTGGTGCAGTTCATGCCCGGCTATGATAAACGCCCCCGCCCGAACGCTCATGGGGTTGCCGTTGGCTCGCCCCGTGCGGGTAGCGGCTGCTTCGGGCAGGCCCCGCAGCAGCGCAAGGGTAGCTTGCCGGGTGGCGGTATATTCGTCCAGAATTTCGGCAATATCCCGACTGTTAGCTGCTGAGGCAGGCACGTAATCGTCCTGCTCAAACCCGCTTAGCTCAGTAGCATCATTGCGGGCGAATCGGAGCGTACGGTAGGCAAAAATCCGCTCACTGTCTATAATATGTACCAGCACTTCTTTTAGCGTCCATTTGCCCTCGGCGTAGCGGTAGAGCAGTTTTTCGGCAGGCAGGGAGCGCATCAAGGCTACCATTGTTTGACCATTGGTATCAAGTTGCGTGAGCGAGAGCGTATTGCCAGCTATCTGGCTAATGTATTGGATTGTATAGGGGGCGTATTCGCCCTCGGCGGGTTTCTGAAAGGTGAGCATGGCAGTTCAGCAGTTTGAGGGGGCAAGTTCGGCTAAAAATTGACCATTTGCCAAATTTGGCCTAGTTGGAAATAAGGCCGAACTTGCCCACTGGTTGGCGGCTCTGCCCGCTTTATGTCTTTTACCCATGCGCCTACGTAACCCTCCTGCTTATTACGTTACCGGTATTCTGGCCCGCGACCGGCTGGTGCTGAGCCAGGCCATTACCCTAACCGAAAGTCGCCGGGCCGACGATCAGGCTCTGGCCCGGCAGGTGCTCGATGGTGTATGGCCCCATACTGGTGGCAGCATTCGGGTGGGCATTACGGGGGTGCCGGGGGTGGGTAAAAGTCAATTTATCGAAGCCTTCGGGCAGCACCTCATTGGTAACGGCCACCAACTGGCGGTGTTGGCCGTTGACCCTACCAGCCAACGCTCCGGCGGTTCACTGCTCGGCGATAAAACCCGCATGGAGCAGCTTTCCCTGAATCCGGGAGCCTACATCCGCCCCTCCCCGGCGGGCAATGCCCTGGGGGGCGTGGCGCACCGCACCCGCGAAACGATACTGCTCTGCGAAGCGGCCGGGTTCGATGTTATTTTGGTAGAAACGGTGGGGGTTGGGCAGTCAGAAACGGTGGTGCATGGCATGGTCGATTTTTTTCTGCTACTGCTGCTGGCGGGGGCGGGTGATGAGTTACAGGGCATGAAACGCGGGATTATGGAACTGGCCGATGCCCTGTCTATTACCAAAGCTGATGGCGATAACCTGACCGCTGCTACCCGCGCCCGCGTGGAGTATCAGAACGCACTGCACCTGTTTCCTCCTACCGGCACGGGCTGGTTTCCACCCGTGCTGATCTGCTCGGCTCTGACCGGCCTGGGTATTCCTGAGCTTTGGCAAGCTATTCAGCAACATCAGGTACTAACTAAAAAAAATGAGCAGTTCGCCTATCGGCGGCAGGAGCAGCAAGTAGCGTGGTTCCGGGCGTATCTGCATACCCAATTGGCGACCCGTTTTTTTGGGCAAACGGGCATGCAAGCCCGCGTTGCCGAGGCTGAAGCCGCCGTAATAGCGGGTCAGGTGCTGCCCGTAGTGGCTGTTGAGCAGCTATTGCAGGAATGATATTGGCCTGATTATGATTCGGGTAGTCAGGTTTCATCTCGCCACAACCGACGTTCAATTGGAAACGGCTCTTGTTTACCTATCCGAATATGTCTAAAATCAGGGTGAGCGGGATGTAGCAAGTAGTTATAAGACATGGGTACTACCACCGATGGTACGGCTGCCACCACTGTAGCGGGGTTATTTAACCAGCCTCGCAAAAGCCACTGCGTTCGTTCATAGCTTCCGTCAGTCCAGTAGGCAGGTAAATCCTCTGGTGAATAGATTGTCAGCTCGTCGGTCGGAATTTCCAGGGTAAACAAAAGCAGCTTGGGCAGCTTCTCATAGTTAACCCGTGGCTGGTGTACCATCGACTCGACTAATGCTAACGCTGGTGAAGACGTGGTGTATAAGATGGGGTGGCCTTTCGGGTTCCAGCGGCCACCAAATAACCGCGCTCCTTCGGTGTTTAATGGCGTGGCAGCATATTTTTCTTTTATCGTTCGATAGGTAATTAGCATCTCTCCCTTAGCCAACGATACCGTATTCAATACGACCCAACACATCATCCACTAGCCCAAATCCGGTTGTGGTATCCAGCAGGTATAGGGGCGATTGATTATTTAACTCCCGGATAGGGGCGCGTAACCACCCTCCTACTGTCTCAGCATCATTCTCAAAGACCTCCAGGCCATGTTGTACTACATTATTCAGCAGCAAAAGCCGCTCTGAGGCATCGCGAGACAGTCTATTGTCGGGTTTGAGTCGGTGCAAATTCCGAATCGACATATTCAGTATTCGAGCCAGTTCAATATCGGTTAACCCAGCCAAACCCGCTACCCGGTCCGCTTCAGACCGCAGTACACCCTGCCGAGATTTATCAATTACGGCAAAAGGTGCATAAACCGTTGGGTGGGGAGATACTGTTGAGTATGCCATAGACGTATAGTGCATTTTTTCACTGCTATAACTGCAATATGCCAATCTTCGTTCGTTAGGGTTAGTATCTACACAAAATAGGCTTACTCAGCAACCTGAATCACGTTAGTAGGGTCGATGCGGAGCCAGAGCAAGGCACTCACAAACAGGCAACCGGCAATCAGAAACAGCGGGTAGTTGTAGTTACCGGTCATCT
>JBBQUC010000288.1:0-5784 GCA_038212815.1 Cytophagales bacterium | reverse complement strand
GATACGCGCCATTTCGCGCCCTTCGATGGGCTGTATGTGTATTTTCGGTATAATGCGGATAAAACCATCATGGTGGTGATGAATAAAAACACGAAGCCGATTGACCTGGATACGAAGCGGTTTGATGAAATGCTGCGGGGGAAAACAACGGCAAAACCGATAGGAACTAATCAGGCAGTGAGCCTGAAAAGCCGATTGCCCATACCTGCCAAAACAGTGATGGTGTTTGAGATATTATGACGCTCTGATTTTGTTATGCTGACGAAGGAAGCATCTTGCCGTTATCCTTACTAACGGGCCAGGGTAATTTAAGATGCTTCCTTCGTCAGCATGACAAATCACTACATAAAATAAATATCAACGTTGAGAACGATGAAACCCTCTCTTATCCTCAGCTTCGCGCTATTGCCCCATTTAGTGCAGGCCCAAGTGCCTACTGTAACGTCGGGAACCCTCAAACGGTACGAAAATTTCCCCTCGAAACTTGTTGACTTGCGTACTGTGGATGTTTGGCTACCTGCCGGGTATGATTCCACAAAGCGATACGCCGTGCTGTATATGCACGACGGGCAAATGCTGTTCGATAGTGCTACAACCTGGAACAAACAGGAATGGGGCGTTGACGAAACAATGGGCAGGCTCATTGGAGAGAAGAAAATTCGGGCGACTATTGTCGTGGCTGTCTGGAATGTACCCGATAAACGCTTTGCGGATTATTTCCCCGAAAAAGTAATCGCCACTATTCCCGAACCAACCCGCACCACCATTCTGACGAAGCAACTGAAAGGCGCGCCCAATGCCGATAATTACCTGAAGTTTTTAGTGACGGAACTGAAGCCGTTTATTGACCGCCATTATGCCACCAAAAAAGGGGCAGCCAATACGTTCATCATGGGTAGTAGCATGGGTGGGCTGATTTCGGCCTACGCACTTTGTGAATACCCTACTGTGTTTGGCGGGGCTGCCTGCTTGTCTATCCATTCACCTTTAGCCGCGTATGAGTTGATAAACGACCGGACAGATGCCGACGTAGCCAGCAAATTCAGGCAATATCTGGCAGCACAGTTACCCAAAGCCAATTCGCGCAACGTTTATTTTGACTTTGGCGACCAAACTGGCGATGCGTTTTACAAATCCTACCAAACGGCTATTGATACCGTGATGCTACAAAAAGGCTATTCGGCCGCCCACTGGCAAACCCGCTTTTTCCCTGGCGAAAGCCACTCCGAAAGTTCATGGCGCAAACGACTGGCTATTCCCCTACAGTTTTTATTGGCCGAAACGCCCTAATTTGCCAGCGCATATAACCCCCTAAACCAGCCCGTTGCATGAAAACCCTGTCTGCATGTTGCCTGATTGCCGGTATCTGTCTCCGGCCAATGCTCTACGCCCAGCACCACGACCATCAGGCCATGACAGCCGCGCCTACGGCAACAATGGCCTTGCCACTTATTGCCGATGTGGAGCCGCAGCCGTTGCTGGCACAGGCCAGTCGGTTGCAGGAGAGCCTGACGTTTCTGGGCAGTTCATTATCGGCAGCCGATGCCCGGCAACTAAACGCCCTGGCGCAAAAAATCCCTGACCGGCAAACGGTAGCCCAGATTCAGCATATTCTCGACCCGTATTGCTTAGCTATGGTGAGCATCAACCCGGAGGCCAGGGTGAAGGTGTTGCGCGGCCCCGCCCCGGCCAAACTCATGCAGGGCGGCTGGACGAGTTTTCTGGTAAAAGTGCATAACGAAGCCAACATCACCGCCGAGCTACAGGTCGAAAGCCCCAACGCCATGTTCCCGGTTCAGCGGTATGAATGGAACCCCAAAGACCAGAAAGAAAAATCCATCTCGCCCGCGCAGGTCGCCAATCGGTTTCTGGAGTTACAGCTTTATAAAAACCGGCCATTGTTGCCCAACCTGTCGGGCCTGCCGCTCGAATACGCCGTGGTGCAGCTATACAGCAAAGACAAGGGGCAGCGCGAGGCCGAAATTGGGTTCAACGTGGGGCAGGGCAGTCAGGATATTGGCTTCCGAAACGTAGTGCCGATTCTGTTTACTATTGCCCCTGGCGTTAAGGTAGTGCTGCGGGTGAAAGATGACGACGGCAAACCCGCCATGGCTTCGTTTGTGATCTCCGACGGTGTGCAGCGATTACCGGCTGATGCCAAAACCGAACGCGGCCCGACCGATTTCCGACTGACCGGATATTCCCGAGAATATAACATTGATAACGCCTTTGTTGGGCAGAAAAACCTGACGGGCATTTACCCGCTGCCCTCCCGGCGCGTGGCCGAGTCGGACGAATACCCCGATTTTTATTTCCACCCGCAGGTTTACCGCGCCGATGGCGAACACGTGTTTTTGCCGCCGGGTCAATACACCATTACCTACACCCGTGGGCCAGAATACCTGCCGCAAACCAAACAGATTGAGGTGCCAGCCGGGGTTGATTCTATCACCATACCCTTTCAGCTCAAGCGGTGGATAAACCTCGCAACACTTGGCTGGCACAGTGCCGACCACCACATTCACGGGGCCGGGTGCAGCCATTATGAGATGCCGCAGGAGGGCGTTGACCCAAAAGCTATGTGGCGGCAAATTGTGGGCGAAGACCTGAACCTCGGCTCATCATTGGCGTGGGGGCCAAGCTGGTATCATCAGAAAACCTTCTTCACGGGCAAAGACGAACCCTTTTCGACGAAACAGAATCTCCTCCGCAACGATGTGGAAGTGTCGGGCTTCCCCTCATCGGACAATGGGCATTTGGTGTTGCTCCGGTTGAAAGAAGACGATTACCCCGGCACGAAAAAAATACAGGACTGGCCCAGTTGGACCCTGCCCATTATGCAGTGGGCCAAAGCGCAGGGCGGGGCGGTTGGCTATGCCCATTCGGGCTGGGGATTGGCCCCGACAGTGGCTACCAACGCCTTGCCCAATTATGTAACGCCCCAAATGGACGGTATTGGTGCCAATGAGTTTATTGTGACGGTGACGCACAACGTGGTGGACTTTTACAGTGCGGGCGATACACCCCCCGTTTGGGAGCTGACTATGTGGTATCACAGCCTGAACAGCGGTTTTCGGCCCCGGCTCAGTGGCGAAACCGATTTCCCCTGCATTTTCGATGAGCGCGTTGGGCTGGCCCGCAGTTATTTCAAAACCGAGGGCGACCTGACTTACGACAAGTTTGTGGAAGCCATTAAAAAAGGGGGAGCCTATGTATCGACCGGCCACGCTCACCTGATGAATTTTACGGCCAATGGGCTGGAAGTGGGTACGGGCAACAGTCAGTTAAATCTGGCCCAGAAACAAACCCTAACCATATCGGCGAAAGTGGCCGCTTACCTGCCCCAGCAACAGGACAGCGAGGGTGAGGCCATTGCCAGTCGGGCTATGGATCAACAACCGTATTGGCATATTGAACGCGCCCGAATTAGCAAATCCCGCAAAGTAGCTGTTGAGTTGATTGTAAACGGCCTGCCCGCAGATACGACAGAGATTATGGCCGATGGGGCAATAAACGAAGTTCGGTTCAGCTACCCTATGAGCCGGTCGGGTTGGGTGGCGTTGCGGATTTATCCAGGCGCACATACTAATCCCATTTTTGTGGAGGTCGGCGGCAAGCCCATCCGCGAGCCGAAAAGTATTGCCTGGTGTCTGAACGCCGTTGACCAGTGCTGGAAAATGAAGGAGAAAAACATCCGGCCCGCCGAAAAAGCGGCAGCTAAGGCAGCGTATGAACAGGCAAAGGAGACGTATCGGAAGTTGCTTGATTGATAGGCCAAAAAACGGCTCATGCAAATACCTCGGCCAGTGGAATGCTAATGTTCAGCGTGTCGTCGGTCAGTGTATCGGTGTGGGTGAAGGTTCTGAACCAACCAGCACGATTGCACGCCATCGACCACCAGCCGTCTAAATCTAAGCTACGTTCAGATATGAACCGGAATTGTTGCCGATAGGGATAGAGGGCAACTATATGCCGACTTCTCCCTTACTGCTTCCATACTGACCGGCGTTTTAGTTTCTCCTGTACGTATAATGAAAAAACTCAGAACGTCAGTCGGAAAGTGCTGCCCTTCCCCGCTTCCGACTCTACCTTCAACTGGCCACCATGCAATTGCATCATCTGCCGCGATAGGCTCAGGCCAATGCCGGAACCCGTTTTTTTAGTGGTGAAGAAGGGGATAAAAATGCGTTCCATTGCTTCTGGTTCAATACCCGGCCCATTGTCGGCTATCTGAATCACGGTTCGTCCGTCGGTTTGGGTTACCTCAATCTGAACGGTGGGCGCAGGGCTATTAGTCAGGGCTTCGATGGCGTTTTTGAGGAGATTCAGGAGTACCATCTCGATCTGCCCGGCATCGGCCTGGAGCAACACTGGGTTTGGGGGTAGCGTAAGGGTGAGGCTAATGCCGCGTTGCTGCACGTCGGGCTGCACTAAGGCCGCTACATTTCTGACTAACGTCTGGGCCTGCACTTCGCTTAGGCGTGGCTGCGGAATGGTAGTGAAATGACGATAGGCATCCACAAACCGCATGATTCCCTCGCCCCGGTGTTCGATGGTGGTGAGCGCGTCCTGCAAATCGGTGACCGCTTCGGCGGGGGCCAGTCCATCCCGAAAATCGTCGGCCACAATCTGTTGCATCGTACCGACTAACGACACAATGGGCGTAACCGAGTTCATAATCTCGTGCCGCAGCACTTTGGTCAGGTTCAGCCACGCATCTAATTCTTTCTGTTGGAGTTCTGAACGAATATTTTGTAGTGATACCAACGTAACTAACCGACCCCGCAGGCGCACAGTGGTGCAGCGAACAGCAATCTCTAACTCATTATCGGTGCGATAAACGGTGGCCGTACTGGCAGGGCCTGCCTGTAAAATGGTCAGCAAGCCGCTATGATTGGCCTGCAACTCCGTCAGTGACCGTAGCCGATACACACCCAGTAGCCGGAGCGCGGCCTGATTGACCAACTCGACCACGCCACCGCTATCGAAGGAGAGCAGCCCTACGCCGACGTGCTGCACAATGGTGTTGAGGTATTGGAGATTGGCTTCTTTTTCGGCCCGCGCCTGCCGAAAGGCTTCGAGTACCTCGTTGAACTGCTGGTTAAGCTGGTCGAAACTGGAGTCGAGGTTATTATCGGCGCGGAAGGCTACAGCAAAATCGGAGTAGCGCACCGACTCTAAAAAGCGGGTTAGTTTACGATTTACGCCCGTAACGTACTGGAAAAGGTTAATGAATAAGGCAACGTGGAGAATGAATAACAGGCCCAGCAATAAAGCCGGGTATGCCCTAAACCACAGGTAATTAGTACCCCAGGCTGAGACCACAATCAGGGCAATCCGCCAGCCAATCCCAAGCGCGAAACGGTTCATAGTCCGTACTTCTCCATCCGCCGATACAGTGCCTGCCGCGATAACCCCAATGCGCGCGCCACATCGCTGATGTTACCGCTGTGCTTCTGCATGGCCTTCTGAATCAGTGACTTTTCCATGTCTTCTAACTGAATACTTTGTTGTACCGGATTGGTTGCCGGGCTGCTGTGTCCACCCGAAGCAAACTGCCCTGCAAACACATCACCCGGTTCAAGTTGTCGGCCCTGACACAGAATAACGGCTCGTTCGATAGCATGTTGCAACTCGCGTACGTTGCCCGGCCAGGCGTATTGTTGTAATTGGCTACTCAGAGCTTCGCTGAGCGTAGCCACCGCCCGTCCGTACTGCTGCCGGTATTGGACCAGAAAATGCTCGGCCAGTGGAATAATGTCTTCGGGCCGCTCGCGTAGGGGT
>JBBQUC010000287.1:0-5786 GCA_038212815.1 Cytophagales bacterium | reverse complement strand
CTCCACGACGGTGGTAAAGCAGGTGCGCAAAGTACCCGGCAATGAGAAAAAAAGCCTGCATCCGAAATGAATGGGATACATAGAATAATACATCCAGAAATACACTCGTTTGACTGTCACGGACACCCCAACTAATTGGTTATTCCAGGTGCTGCAACTCCCGACGCAGGATTTTCCCTACCGTACTTTTGGGTAGTTCGGCAATAAAGTCAATTTTTTTGGGTACTTTATAAGCAGCCAGGCGCTCCCGGCAAAATAAATTCACTTCGTCGGCCGTGAGTACTTCGCCCGGCTTCAACACAATGAACGCTTTCACCGTTTCGCCCCGATAGGCATCGGGAACGCCAATGCAACAGGCTTCCAAAATAGCCGGATGGCTGTGTAATACGTCGTCTATTTCGGCGGGAAAAATGTTGTAGCCTCCCGCAATAATCATGTCTTTCTTGCGGTCGACAATGTAGAGCCACCCCTCCTCGTCAACGTGGCCCACATCGCCCGAATATAGCCATCCACCGCGGACGGTTCCGGCGGTGGCTTCGGGCTTCTGCCAGTAGCCCTGCATGATCTGTGGCCCCCGGTAACAAATCTCCCCATCCTGACCAGCGGGCAATTCAGTCAACCCCGTCTCCAGATCCACAATCTTCACAGCACAGCCAGGCAAGGGACATCCCACAGACCCCAGCTTCACCTGACCCGTACCGACCGGCGTGCAGGTGCCAAAGGCCGAAAGCTCTGTCATACCCCAAATCTCCAGAAACGTGGCATCAGGACACTTGACCAGTAAGGCCGAATAGGTAGAACCAGCCATCGGAGCTGCTGATGACGAGATGATTTTAAGGAACGACAGGTCCAGATCGGCCCAGCGCGGATGATTTAGTAAGCCCACAAAAATGGTCGGGACGGCTGCCAAACCCGTTGGTTTTTCGGCTTCGAGCAAACGGATAAGGGTGTCCGGCTCCGGGCGTGGAACCAGAATCAAGGTGTTGCCATAACTCAGGCTAAGGAGTTGGATGCCAACGTACCCGCCCACATGAAACATCGGATAGATCGCGAGCTGTCGTTCCTGCCCGTCTTTCAGGATGCTATCCCAATAGGCCCGGACCAACTGAATACAGCTCGACATGGAGGCATGGGTCAGCACCGCCCCTTTACTCGGCCCGGTGGTGCCGCCCGTGTAAATCAGCGTAGCCGCCGACTCCCAGCGGCTCTGATCGGCAAAAAGATGCCCAATGGGATAGTCTTCCTGCAAGTCACGGTAGCTATATACGCCCTCACGCGTTTCAACAGGCCGATACGCGCCGGGGGGCAACGCTGCCGTCGGGACCGGGATCAGGTCGTTGAGGTGGCAGAATACCAGCTGTTTCACAAACGTTTGGAGTTGAGCCGCTATTGCTTTGTCGTACAATCCATCCAGTGTGATCAGCGTTTCGGCGCCCGAATCGTTGAGCAAATGCGTTAGCTCGGGAACGGTATAGAGCGGGTTCACCATAACGGCAATGGCCCCCATGCGCAACACCGCATAGTTGGCCACCACCGTTTGGGGAAGGTTGGGCAGCATAATGGCCACCCGGTCGCCCGGCCGCACACCAAGATCGGTGAGGGCCTGGGCAAACCGATTGACCAGATCGGTGAGGGCGTTGAAGGTAATGGAGAAACCCATGAACACCAGGGCCGGGCGTTCGCCAAATCGCATCGCCGACTGGCTCAGAAACTGCGTTGGGGTGATGGGCTGGATCGTAACAGAATCCGTAGACGTGTTAATCGGTTGGTGATTCATAGAGAGGTTACGGAATTAGGTAACGTTTTGTAAAATGTGTTTGGGGAAAGGGTGTCTTGCCGCTCTGGGTTACCCTAAATACTTGCGTACATCCAGTCCTAACTGCCCCATACCCGCAATCCAGGTTTCTTCGTCGACATTGCCCGACGAAATCCACTCATAGTCCGATAAGGAGGCCCGCCAGCCGAGCAATAGGGCGGCATCGGGGCCAACGGGGTAACGAAGTTTGGTATCGTTGGTGGCCAGAATATCCCGGATTGTCTCCCCTACTAAGCTGGGCAATACGTGGTTCGTCTGCGAAGCCGCAAAAAACGCCTGTACCCTATCCATGATTGGGTACTTTGTCTCGGCCGGTGTCTCCTCTATTTTGTCAAGAATAGGCGTGTCGATAACACCCGGCTCAACCATCACTACCCTGATGCCATGTGGCTGTACTTCGGCCGCCAGACTTTCACTGAGCGCTTCAACGGCCGCTTTTGACGAGTTATAGGCGCTCTGATAGGAGCCATAAATTTTACCGGCTATGGATGTAACATTCACGATATACCCGCTGCCCCTTTCGCGCATAGATGGTAGCACCGCCTGAATACAACGGATTGTACCGAAATAATTGGTTTCCATCACAGCTTGAAATGCCGAAAGCGGCAATTCTTCAACGGCACCCAACCGAAAAATCCCCGCATTATTCACCAGCACGTCAATCTGTCCCGCCTGCGCCAGTACAGCCGCAACGGCTGTTTTCACGGACTCATCTGAGTCGACATCCATGGGAAGAATGGTAATGGGCAGGTTGTCGCGCTCGGCGAGTTGGCCCAGTTCGGGTGCTCGTTGCGGGTTCCGCATGGTGGCATATACGGTGTGGCCACTGCGGGCTAAAACTTCGGCGGTGGCAAAGCCAATGCCGGTACTGCATCCGGTAATGAGAATGGTAGACATGAGTTGGTTATGGGGTTAAGGATAGTAAAGGCAGAAGCATTATTTCAGCGGGTACCGCCGACCGTTGAGCAGCACACCCAGCCACGTATTGCGAACGCCATAATGATAGGTCAGGAACAGAATGGCGAACGACGGAACGAAGATGAGGGGCATTTTCAAGAGCCAATGGATTTGGAGCGGAGACACCAGAATCTGGAAGAATATAACGACTGGCAGATGAATCAGATAGAGCCAGTAAGAAGCATCCGAGAGATAGCGAATCCGAGGACTAGGCTTATCAAAATAGGTTAATATAAATCCGATAAAGGCAAAAACGGCCGTCATGGATGCAAAGGCATAGACACTATTTAAGATTAATAATATGCTGGCGGTAGTTGCCGGATCTGGAGCCTGGACATGATGTGTTTGACTGGCACTGGCAATTGAATAAACCAGATTTAGAAAAAAAACGGTTAGACCAGCAATTAGCAACCCACTGATGAGCAGATTCTGCCGCCAATATTTTCTAAATCCGTCGAGAATGCCAGGTTGTCTATTCAAAAGCCAACCAAGACTGAAAAATAGACCATACAAAACGAACGGTGCCCACATAGGCACTAAACCTTGATTAGGCGTATCAACACCAAACCATCCTTTCATGCCACTCATGGGCAAAATAATCAGGAGACTCAGCGTTAGTCCTCCCCACCATTTCCTCATTAGATAGGCCAACACTTTATCTACACCATAGCGGAGACTCCCGAAACTATCAAACCTGGCTACCACTGGCCGTAAAAGCAGTACACCGCCACAAAACAGGGCCAGGTAATAAAGAAACCAGAGATGAAGAAAAGCAAGAAAACTGTCTTTGAAGCTAATAAAGCTGGGTAAGTTCTGTGCCACTTTATCCCAATAAGAAAGCTGGCTGACAGATGGCCCAGCCTGATAGCTTCCCCACGACCATAACAACCAGGTTGACGTATATAATATCGGCCAGAAAAGTACTAGCGGGATAAGAATGCGTCTGGTTCGATTTTGCAGAAACCCGTTTGCTCCTTTCCGATGGTAGAGTAGGTGAGCAAAATATCCGGCAATCACAAAGAAGGCCTGCATCCGAAAAACATGCGCTACGTAGAAAAACGCATCGAGGCTAACACTATGCTGCGAATCATGCGTAGCCCATATCGAGCCTAGTACATAAGAAACGAATGACTCTACCCCGTGAAAGAAAATGCCCAAAATCAGGGCAAAAGCCCGCACAGCATCTAAGGCGTAAAAACGATCTGACTGGGCAGAAAGCGACGGGGCGGTTTGGGGGTTGGTAGCTGTAAGCATAAGTTCGGTAGCTCTAAAACAGAAAAAGAGATAGTTGTACGGTATCCGCTTGGACACAGGACAAATGTCCGCTACGGCTCACAAACAGGCGTTCGGTTTTGAGCCAAATGCGTTCGGTTTTCGGCCAAACTTACCGCTGCGTAAATTCGGAGGGTGTTTTCTGGAATAGCTCCTTAAAAATCTGGGAGAAATGGGCGGGGCTTTCGTAGCCCACCATATAGGCGGCCTCCGATACATTATGCCCTTGGTTCAGAAACTGGGCCGCTCGTTTCAAGCGGTGCTGGCGAATCACCGTGTTGGCCGACAGGTTGGCAACAGCGGCCAGTTTGCGGTCGAGGGTACGGCGGCTCATGCCCACTGTTCGGGCCAGTTCGTCAACGCCAAAAGCCGGATCATCCAGCTTTTCATCAATGCCCGCGTGCAACTTCCTCAGAAAATCGTCGGTAAGTATTTCGGGGCGAAACTCGGCATCGGGCTGCGTAAATTGCTTGTGGTAATAGTCGCGCAGGGTTTGCTGGCGAGTGAGCAGGTTATGCAACCGTTGCCGCAGTTCATCGACGTGGAAGGGTTTGGTCAGGTAATCGTCGGCACCCTGTGTCAGGCCCGCCATACGGCTCTCGTGGGCAGCCCTCGCCGAAAGCAGCACCACACTGATATGACTGGTGAGCGAACTGGTTTTTAGATGCTGGGTCAGTTCGTAACCATCCATCAGGGGCATCATCACATCCGAAATCACCAGCTCGGGCAGTTCGTTTTGGGCTAATTCCCAGCCCTCTGCCCCGTTAGCGGCCGTCAGCACCCGGTACGATTGGGCCAACTCACCGGCGATGAAGCTCCGCAGTTCATCATTGTCTTCAACCACCAACACCAGCGGTTGACTGACCGAATTGGTCACAGTCTGGCTTGACGTCGACACGGTCTCAGGCTGACTATTGACAGAAGCCAGCTCGGTTTGCATCGGTTTTGGCAAAACAACGGTCGAAACGCCCAACGCAGGCAGAACGGGCAGATGGAGCGTAAACGTAGTGCCTTTGCCAGGGTCACTCGCCACCGCTACCGTACCGCCCAACATATCAATCAATTCCTTTACCAGGGCCAAGCCAATGCCGGTGCCGTCGTAAGCCCGGGTGTGCGTATCATCGACCTGATAAAACCGGTCAAAAATATGGGGCAGTTTTTCGGCTCGAATACCAATACCGGTGTCGGTAATAACCAGGCAAACAAAGCCTTGTATGCCGTCGGTAAGTTCAACGGAAACCGCCCCTTCTGCGGGCGTAAACTTCAGGGCATTGGCCAAAATATTTGTACTGATTTTTAACCACTTGTCCACGTCGAACAAATGATCTTTATCGCCCGTCTCCGTCCGAACGGTTAGCGCTACACGTTTCTGTTCGGCAGATGCCCTAAACGTCTCAACGAGCTGCTCGACATACTCGGCCACATTGCCCCGTGCCAGCGAAACCGACATGCCTCCTCCTTCCAGTTTTGAGAGATCGAGCAGTTGATTGACTAATTGTAATAGCTGCCCGGCGTTTCGATGTACCGACGACAGCGTCTGACGGGTCGGTGCATCGTGTTTGGTTTCCTGTAACAGCTTTTCGGTAGGCGACAGAATCAGCGAAAGGGGTGTGCGAAACTCGTGGGTGATATTAGAGAAAAACCGCGTTTTTAGCTCATCAACGGCTTTCAGTTGTTCGGCTTTTTGCCGTTCCAGTAGCATCGTCTGCCGTTGTTGCCCCTGCCCGATGCGGAACCGGAT
>JBBQUC010000286.1:0-5790 GCA_038212815.1 Cytophagales bacterium | reverse complement strand
CTCGGCGAAAATGACTGCCTTGTGAGCCAACTGCCCAAAATAATAGCGGTTGAAGCACGTAGAGCCACCCTCGCCGGTATTGGGTAAATAGACGTACGCAACCTGACCATTGGTCTCTTCATCGACCCGCTTACGGTTGCCTTCTACCCAGGCCCGGTTTCGCAGGGCATTTTCGCTTTTAATGGGTACTACGGTAACTGTACGGGCACCCGCTGCACTAGGCAGGCTATTGACCGTGAGACTAGTTTGGCGGTCGGCAGTATTGTCAAAGAAACTATATACATCGTCGCTACCCAGTAGCGGCCTACCATTCACGGCCAGCAGATAATCGCCCGGGTTGATGGTCACCCCCGGCTCGGTGAGGGGCGCACGCAGGTCAGGGTTCCAGTTGAGGCCGCTGAAAATTTTTGCCAGCCGGTAGTGCCCATTCTCAATCGTAAAATCAGCCCCCAGCAGGCCAATCGGGGTTGATTCAGTCGTGGCCATATCGCCACCGGCAATGTTATTGTGGCCAACCACCATCTCGCCAATTACATCAGCAAGTAAATAATTCAGGTCGGCCCGGTGTCCCACATGGGGTAAGAAGGGTTCATATTTTTTGAGTACCGCAGGCCAGTCGGCACCGTGCATATTTTTAACGTAGAAGAAATCTCGTTCTATCCGCCAGGCCTCGTGGAATATCTGTGCCCATTCTGCCGCCGGATCAGCATAGACCTCCATCTTGCTCAAATCCAGTTTGCCAGCCCCCGCTATGGGTTTTGTTTTTGTGTCCACAATACCGTACGAACTGCCCCCCTGACTGTAGAGCAGTTTGGTGCCGTCGGCGCAAATTGCATAACTGTCCACCTGTTTCATAAATTCCTCCACCTTGCGCGACTTCCAGTCGAACGAGCTTAGCAGGCTGCTACTAGCGCCGGCCACTCGTTCCATAAAGAACAATCTGCCGCTCTCGGCGGTCTGCAAATTGTCGTAATCTCGTTCAGGAACGGGTAGGGCCAGAATCCGCTGATCAATTTGGGCCAGATCAATGGCAAAGGTGGCACTGGCGGGTTTAGCCGCTAAGGCTCCCCTGATGGCTTTGGCCGCTTTTTGGGTGCTGTCGGCCACTAGCTCGTCGGTTGGCTTTTCCTCATCGCTTTGCGGGGCAAGGGGAGAGGGGGTCTCTTTGGTCAGCACCACCACATACAAACTCCGCTTCACGGGTCGCTCATACGAAGTCATATCCAGCCAGCCCGAATTGAGGCCGAAGTTGGTGCTGGCCGCAAAGTAAAGGTACTTTCCGTCGGGACTAAAACAGGGCGATACAGCATCGCTCATGCCATCAGTCACCTGATTGATTTTTCCCGTCTGCAAATTATAGAGGAATATAGCCCGGAGGTGGCTATCTAACTTCTTGCTGTAGGCTATCCAGCGGCTATCGGGCGACCAGACCGGGTGCAGGGTACGCTCTGGGCTATCGTAGGTGTCTTCATCAATCCGAACGGGCTTTCGGGTGGCTATATCCAGGTAATACACCCGCATCCGTTTGTCGGTAAAAAGAATTTTTTTGCTATCCGGTGACCAGAGTGGATCGTAATAAAAAGACGGGTCGCCCCAGTCGATAACCGTTTTTTTCTGCCCATCTAGCTGATCGGCAATAACCAGTTTGTATTCGCCCCCTTCGTCTGAAAAGTAAGCTACCTGCCTTCCTGTGGGCGACCAGGCGGGTGACCGGTCATGTACACCCGACGATTGGGTCAGATTCCGAATATCACCTTTATCGAGGGGAACCGTGAAAATATCGCCCCTGGCCTCGAATACAGCCCGTACCCCAGTGGGCGAGATGTTAGCGGCATGGATAAATTTAGCGGCTGGTTTAAACTGAGGCCGCACGGCTAACAAATCGGGGGCAATTCGGATCGGAATTGCCTGGGTTTTCCCCGTGGCTCCATCCAGCCGGTGCAGCCGTCCGGCCTGCTCATAAACCAGATCGCTGCCATAGGCCGTCAGCGATTTTACGTCAAAATCGGTATGTTGGGTCACCTGCCGAACCTGCTTTGATGCGGTTTCATACGCAAACACATTCATGGTGTGGTTGCGGTCGGAGAGAAAATAGACCGTTTTGTTCACCCAGACGGGGCGCGTATCGGAGGCATTCTGGTGCGGGATGGCCCCGGTTGCGCCCGTTTTTAAATCATACAGCCAAATGGGAGTCGTTTGACCACCCCGATACCGTTTCCAGGTAATAAACGGGTCTTTGATGGGCGTGTAAGCCAGCACCGTACCATCAGGTGAAAACTGACCATGTTCGGCCATGGGCAAAGGCAGCAGATCAGGCAACCCACCCTGGAGCGGCACGGTAAATAGCTGGTTATAACGGGCTGAATTGGCTTGTCGGTTAGAGGCAAAAACAATCTTTTTGCTATCGGGTGTCCAGCCTCTCACTACATCTGCACTGGGGTGAAAGGTAATTCTGCGGGGCATACCACCCGTTACGGCAACCACATACACATCGTTATTCCCGTTATAATTGCCCGAAAAAGCAATCCATTGCCCATCGGGCGAGAACATAGGGTTCGTCTCCGCTTCAGGGTGCACCGTTAGCCGTTGTGGGTTATGCCCGTCCCGATCAGCCACATAAATGTCGCCGGCATAAGCGAAGGCAAGGTGATTGGCACTCAGGGCCGGGGTTCTGATGAGCAGGGTTTCAGCACCACCAGGTTGGGCCGCACCAGGTTGGGCCGATACGGCCCATACAGCCAGGATCAAAAACGGGCTAATAGCAAGAAATAAACGTGTGTTCATAACTGGTAAGGGACAATTTTTAGAAGGCAAGTTAGCCAAATACAGATAGGATTTTGGCGATTATGAGCATTTTTTGGCCGCTTATGTAGCCTAATGGCATTTCATCCGTAACTTGTTGTGGTTTGTAGTGCGTAGGTCGTGGTTTGTAGTGTACAGCCGGGGATTTTCTAGCTAAACAAACCAAAAACCTACTAGTAAACCTAATGAATATTCTTGAAACCCACCACATAGTGAAACAGTATGCCCAACACCGGGCACTCGACGATGTGAGTGTAGATGTACCGAAAGGGTGTATTTTTGGCCTGCTTGGCCCCAACGGAGCCGGTAAAACGTCGCTTATCCGCATCATCAACCAGATTACCGGCCCCGATGCTGGTCATGTCATCTTTGATGGGCAACCCCTGCGTCCAGACCACATTAAACGGATTGGTTACCTGCCCGAAGAGCGGGGGCTATACAAGAAAATGAAGGTGGGTGAGCAACTGCTCTATCTGGCGCAATTGAAGGGGCTATCGGAGAAGGTGGCGATGGAGAAGTTGAAAACCTGGTTTATCAAGTTCGATATTAAAACCTGGTGGACCAAAAACGTGGAAGACCTCTCGAAGGGCATGCAGCAGAAGATTCAGTTTGTGGCCACCGTACTACACGAACCCGACCTGATTATTCTGGATGAGCCGTTTTCGGGCTTCGACCCCATTAATGCCAACCTGATTAAAGACGAGATTCTGGAACTGCGCGATAAAGGCTGTACCATTATTTTCTCGACCCACCGCATGGAATCGGTGGAGGAATTGTGCGATAACATTGCCCTCATCAACCGCTCGCACAAGGTGCTGGATGGTACCAAAAAAGCCATTAAAGAGCAGTTTAAAACGCACACGTACCGGGTAGAGTATCAGGGATCGCTCACCGATTTGCCATCCGCCTTTGCCGTGGTAAACACCCAACCCGCCGACGAAGGGTTTCTGCGGGCCGATATTAAAATTCCGCCCGATGCCGCCGTCAACGACCTCGTCCGTGCCCTGCTCGACCGGGTATCGGTGCGGGCCTTTGGCGAGAACATCCCCACCATGAACGACATTTTTATCCAGGCCGTTGGCGAAACGATTGATTAAAACTATGAATACAATACTCCTCATTATCAAACGGGAATACATGACGCGGGTGCGGAAAAAGTCATTCCTAATCATGACTATTCTGGGGCCGCTGCTCATTGCAGGTTTTTACGCGCTGATTGGCTGGGCCGCCATTGGCTCTGTTGAACAGAAAAAAGTAGAGGTAGTGGATGAAAGCGGGCAGTTTGTCAATAAGTTTAAAAATAGTGACGAACTGACCTATAGCTACATCAGTCGATCCATTAGTGAAGCGAAACGCGACTTTCCAAAAAGCGGTTTCGATGTGTTGGCGCATATACCCGCCAACGTGATGACTAATCCAAAGGGCGTACAACTTTTCGCCGAAAAAGGGGTTAGTCTCGATCTCAAATCGAATATCGAACGGGCCATCGAACGCGAAATTGAGACGATCAAACTTGGGCAGGCGGGCATTACGCAACAGGTGCTACAGGATGCTAAAGTGAATGTGGACTCAGAGACCATCAGCCTGAGTGAAGCCGGCGAAAAACAAAGTAGTGCCGGTGCTGCTGCCGTTATTGGTGGTATCTGTGCATTCATGATTTACATATCCGTGTTTATCTACGGTACGCAGGTGATGCGGGGGGTAATGGAAGAAAAATCGAACCGGATAGTCGAGGTGATTATCTCATCGGTAAAACCCTACCAGCTTATGATGGGCAAAATTATTGGCGTAGGCCTGGTGGGTCTCACCCAGTTTATGCTCTGGATTATCCTGACCATTGCCCTTACTTCGGTTGGCACGCGCATACTGGGCGAGAGATTTGCCAAAGGCCGCGAGGTGACTCAGGCAGGTCGCCCGTCGTTTCAGGCCAATACAGGCAATCAGGCTGCCCCAAACGCTACGGTTATTCAGAAAGCTAATGACGACAATCCCATTACGAACGTAATGACCGCCCTGAATAGCCTGAACATTCCGCTGATTGTTGCCTGTTTTCTGTTTTACTTTTTAGGGGGGTATTTGCTCTACAGTGCCTTGTTTGGGGCCGTGGGTGCGGCTGTCGATAACGAAACGGAGGTGCAACAGTTTATGCTGCCCATCACGCTGCCGATCATTTTCGCCATTGCCATGTCGCAGTTTGTCATTCGTGACCCCAACGGTGCTCTGGCGTTCTGGCTGTCTATTTTTCCGTTCACCTCACCGGTTATTATGCTGGTACGCATTCCGATGGGCGTACCCGTTTGGGAGTTGGCCCTCTCGATGGTACTGCTGGTGCTGGGGTTTGTCGGTACAATCTGGCTGGCTGCCCGGATTTATCGCGTCGGTATTCTGATGTACGGCAAGAAAACGACGTACAAAGAATTATCGAAGTGGATTTTTTATAAAGCATAGGGTAGGGTTGTCATTCATTGTCATTTGTTGCCAATCATCTGGCAGTTGAATTTTTACAATGAATGACAATACCTGACCATTAATGACCACTTAATTAATGCGCTTCCAGCCAATTTTTGCCGATGCCAATACCCGTTTCCATCTGTACCGCCATTGGAATAGCCGTTTTCATAATCTGGTCGATATGTTCGCGCAGGAGATCTATTTCGGACAGGTGGGCATCGAACACAAGTTCATCGTGGACAGTCAGGATCATTTTAGACTGGAGTTTTTCGCGGCTCATAAACTCGTGAATACGAATCATGGCAATCTTGAGCATATCGGCGGCACTACCCTGAATGGGGGCGTTCACGGCGTTACGCTCGGCAAACTGGCGGTCGGTAATGTTGCGTGAGTTAATGTCGCGCAGGTAGCGTCGGCGACCTAGAATGGTTTCGGCATAGCCACAGGCTCGCGCTTTTTCGATGCACTGATCCATATAGCCTTTCACCGCCGGAAATCCGGCAAAATATTCCTCAATGATCTGAGCCGCTTCTTTGC
>JBBQUC010000285.1:0-5799 GCA_038212815.1 Cytophagales bacterium | reverse complement strand
TATCGACTCGCGCAATGGGAATGTAATGGATCGGGAGGGGGACGCTCCCGGCGCGAATGACGACGGTTCTGGAACGGCGGCAGTAATTGAGCTTTGCCGGGTGATGAGTAAAAGCCAGTTTCCAGCTACTATTCTGTTTGCCGTTGTGAGTGGTGAAGAGCAGGGGCTATTGGGAGCAGATCACCTCTCGGAGCGGGCCGTGCAGGAGAAATGGAATCTGGAAGCCCTGCTCAATAACGACATTATGGGCAGCAACCACAGCAGCACCTCCATGCCCGACGAAACCCGCATCATCGACAACACCCGTATTCGGGTGTTCAGCGAGGGACTACCCGCTTATCAAACCACCGACCGGGCGGCTACTATTCGGCAATACGGCTCCGAAAACGACGGAAAAGCCCGCACGTTGGCGCGGTATCTGAAAGAAGTAGGGGAGCGGTATGTTGAGAACCTGGAGGTGGTGATGGTGTATCGGAATGACCGCTACCTGCGCGGGGGCGACCATACGCCCTTTGTCAACCGGGGATTTGCCGCTGTCAGAATTACCGAGATGAACGAGAACTACGAGCATCAGCACCAAACCCTGCGCACCGAGGGTGGCATTGAGTACGGCGACCACGCCAAATTCATGGATTTTGCGTATCTGCGTAAGAACACGGCCATGAACCTGGCTACGCTGGGAAATTTAGCCAAAGCTCCAGGTATGCCCCAGACTGTGACGGTCGATGTCAGGAACCTGACCAACTCGACAACCTTATACTGGCAGGTTCCTAAAACGAGCCGGGTAGAAGGTTACTATGTGTTGATGCGCGAAACGCACATGCCTTTCTGGCAGAAGAAATTTTTCACCACAAAACTGGGCATGACCTTACCCTATTCGAAAGACAACTATTTCTTTGCGGTGCAGGCCGTGAGCGATGGGGGTAATGAGAGCCTGCCGGTTATGCCGATGCCAAACTTGCGGTAGTGGCAGGCTTGGTCAATTTTTCGTAAAAGCGACAGGCATCCGTCAGAGCGCACTCCTGGCACTTTGGAGCGCGGGCCAGGCATACGTACCGCCCGTGCAGAATAAGCCAATGGTGGGCTTTGGGGACTAAAGCGACCGGAATGTAAGGCATTAACTGCTTCTCTACCGCCAGGGGCGTGGTCGCTGTTCGGGTAACCAACCCCAGCCGGTGCGACACCCGAAACACGTGTGTATCGACCGCCATAGTTGGCTGGTTATACACCACGGAGAGGATAACGTGGGCTGTTTTGCGGCCTACTCCAGGCAGAGTTTGTAATTCGTCGATAGTAGCTGGAATCTCGCCCCCAAACTGTGCCATGAGTCGCTGGGCCATACCAACCAGGTGTTTCGCTTTATTGTTGGGGTACGAGACCGACCGGATATAAGTAAACACCTCATCGACCGATGCAACTGCCAATGATTCGGCTTCCGGGAAACGGCCAAAGAGGGCCGGGGTTATCTGATTAATCCGCTTATCGGTACACTGAGCTGACAGGATTACAGCCACCAGTAACTCGTAGGGATTACCAAAGTTCAGCTCAGTCTTAGGGTCGGGGTAGTGCTGGGTAAAGTAGTCGAGAAAGCGACGAAAACGTTCTTTTTTGAGCATAACAAAAACAGTCAACCAGAACAATACCTATTGTTCTGGTTGACTTAAACGCCACAATCCACACTATGCGTGTAGCCGGGCAGTGGGGTGATTCAGGGAATAACTAAGGATGGAGGAAACGGTTGTTTCTCGGGGGCTGCGATCAATTTTGTTCAGCAGCGAACGCAGTTCGAGGGCATCCAAAAAGAAGGCCATCAGGTCTGGCTCATTCATGAGCGCGTCTTCAATCAACAGATTTTCCTCAGAGGAGGTCTCTTCATAGACGTACCGAACTACGTCATCGTTGGTAAAAGTTGTTATCATACCCTATTGAACGTTTGCTTAGTTGCTTACGCAGATTTATTAACGCGTAACGCATACGTCCCAAGGCGGTGTTGATACTGACTCCGGTTGCATCGGCAATCTCCTGGAAACTCATTTCCTCGTAGTGCCGCATAATCAGCACTTGGCGTTGTTGCTCCGGCAATCGCTGGATAAGTTCGCGCAAATGCTCGTGCGTCTCCTGCCGAATCTGGATCGACTCAATGGAGTCTTCCGCAAATTCGAGCGAGTTGAACACATTGCTTCCGTCTTCAAACACTACATTGGGGTAGCGTTTGTCTTTACGGAAATAGTCAATGGCCAAGTTGTGAGCAATCCTGACAATCCACGGCAGAAATTTACCCTCCTCATTGTATCGCCCCGACTTGATAGTGTCCACCGCTTTGATGAACGTGTCCTGCATCAGGTCTTCAGCAATGTACTGATCTTTAACGATCAGGTAGATGGTGGTATAAATTTTGTTCTTGTGCCGTTTAACTAACAGTTCAAACGCTTTTTCACTACCACGGATGTACAGAGAAATCAGCTCACTGTCGTTTACCTGGGCTTTTTCCATTTTCAGTAAGACAATTAAGTAACGTAGAGCGTTCTCTCGATAGTGTGCTGGGGAAAGAGTTTTTACGATTTTTTTTAGATTCTGTTATCAAAGTACGAAACTTTCATAACAATTTGCAAATAATAGACTAGAAAAATTTACAACACGTAAACGAAATCAGGCATTTTTACTGAAACTACCTACAAAAATACGGCCAATTCGGCACATTACCAGCAAAACTGGGTTTTTTAGCGAAAAAATTTAACTTCTGAACGATATTTGCTATATAGACTCTAAAGTAGCCCCAACCGTTTAAAGGTGCTTACTAATTTCTTTATATAAACGAATATACGAAAATTTGGTGTAGTTGGTTTTTACTAATTGATTGTGTGGTAAAAAAAGCGTTGTTCAATCCTTTATTGGGCTACCCTGATAAGTTAACCCCTGAGTATGAGTAGTCTTCTGTGGTGCTTCTGGATTTGGCACATCAGTTTTGCTGGTGCAGGCATACCCGCGTCGGCTGGTGATAACTACTCATTGCCCAACAAGCATACCAAACGCGCTGCTCAAGCCCAAATGGCCCTACCAGACAGTGCCGCCGGGCAATCTCCGCAGACTGTTCACCAGCCGTTTATACCGTCGTCGGAACGGCCCCAAACCTGGCAGAACCACCAGCAAACCATTTTTCAGCGCCAAAGCGACATAAATGATCTTCGGGCCGATATTGAGCGGTCTGAACTGAATGCAAAAGCCCGCGAAGCCGAGTTTAACCGGCAGGTCGAGAATGAACGGCTGCGGGCTTCGGCCAAACAGGTACAGGCAAAAGCCAATAAGCAGCAGTTAACCCAGCAGGCGCATATTAACGTCTTGAACCGCAGTATTGAGCAGCAGACTGCGCAGGCTGGGGTACTGATCGGTGGGGTGTTGATATTGCTGGGATTTGTGGGGATGCTGGTGCGGCAAAACCGTCTCGTGGCCCGCCAGAAAAAACAAATTGAGTCGCTCAACACGGGCCTGGAAGGGAAAGTGCGCGAACGAACGGCTGAACTGGAAGCTGTCAATGCGCAACTCCGGGCCAAAAACCGGGAGATTGAGGAAGCCCTGCTGCGCGGCCAAACCATTGAACGCAAGCGCGTAGCTGCCGACCTGCACGATAACCTTGGCGGGCTGCTATCGGCTATTAAGATGAGCCTGGCGTTTTTAAAGCCGCAGCACCTCTCCGATCAGGAACAGCAGATTTACCGCAATCTGCTCGATATGACCAAAGAAGCGTATGCCGAGATTCGCTACCTGTCGCATAATCTACAGCCCGACGAACTCGAAAAGCAGGGCCTGTCTGAGGCACTGATTCGGTTAACTGACAAATTAAATATTACCCAGTCTATTGATTTTACCCTAACCCTGGGGTACTTGCCTCGCCTGGATAAAACCATTGAGTTTAACCTGTACTCGATCTGTGTTGAACTCTGCAACAATATTCTGAAACACTCCAATGCTACCCGTGCCGAGTTAAGGTTTCAACGCTTTGGTGATGAGCTGAATATGATTGTGACCGATAATGGCCGGGGGTTGAATGCCAGTAACTCAGCAGGGATGGGGCTGCAGAACATCAAGTCGCGAACCGAAGCCATGCGCGGACGGGTCGAAATCCACGCCGATGCCGAATCTGGCACCACTTTCTTTTTTATCCTCCCTCTATCCGCTAACTTCGCAGCCGCGTAAACGTTTCCGGTCTCCGTTCACAAACGGAAACCGACTATTAGTAAACTAATCTGCTGTGAAATTCCAGAAACACATTTTTATCTGTACGAATGAGAAGGCCGCTCCCAAAAAATGCTGTGGAGAGCAACATGGACTAGCCTTAGTGGAAGCGTTTAAAAAAGAACTCACCGAGCGGGGCTTGCAAAAAGAAATCCGGGCGCAGCGTACGGGCTGCCTCGATGCCTGCGCGTTTGGACCCGCCCTGGTTGTCTATCCCGAAGGTACTTACTACGGCAATGTGCAACTGAGCGATGTGGCCGAGATTGTAGAGAATCACTTAGTGAATAACCAGCCCGTAAAGCGGCTGACATTGGATTTTTGAGGTATCCTGTCGAACCGCTGTGATACCTATGTACAAACACCTCTTCTTCGATCTCGACCATACCCTTTGGGACTTCGACCGGAACTCGGCAGAGTCTATTCAGGAGATTTATGAGGTGCATCGGATGGGGGATATGGGAGTACCCTCGGCGGCAGCGTTTGCCGAGAAATTCATTCTCATTAACCGGCAACTCTGGGCCGATTTTGACCAAAACCGCATTACCCACGCCTACATCCGTGAACACCGGTTTCCGCTGGTATTTCAGGCATTGGACCTCACCGATTTTTCTGGCTGCGCGGGCCTCAACGAGGCTTACCTGCAACGCCTGCCCCGTAAAGCGCACCTGACCGACTCGGCCCGCGAGGTGCTCGACCATTTGCAGGGTCGCTACACTATGCACATCATTACCAACGGATTTGACGAAATTCAGGCCGTGAAACTGGCTAGTTCGTCAATCGACCATTACTTTGTGAATATAGTGACCAACGAACGCGCCGGAGCCAAGAAACCAGACCCACGCATTTTTACTTATGCCATGCAGGTGAGCGAGGCTACTTTTCCCGAAAGCCTAATGATTGGCGATAACTATGAAGCCGATATTCTGGGTGCGAAAGCTGTTGGCATGGACACGGTGTTTTATAATCCTGCGGGCATGGTCGTTGCCGATAAACCGACCTTCGATATTCAGCACTGGCGGGAACTTATGGCGATTCTTTGAGGCTATTCAGAACGAATCAACCTACCCATCAGGACATTGACGTTGATACGGGTATACGCTAATTAGTAAGTCAGGTTGACCCTGGTCTTTTTAGGGGAAACGTATGAAATTCCTAGTTTATCTTCTCCTCGTCGCACTCTCGACCCAGGCCCAAACCCTCACCGTGGATGTATGCGTGTATGGCGGCACGGCGGGGGGCGTAATGGCAGCCATAGCCGCCAAACGGTCGGGTAAATCGGTGGTGCTGATCGAACCCAGCCGACACCTGGGTGGCATGACTACCGGCGGTCTGGGGGCTACTGACATTGGGAATAAAATCGCCATCACCGGTCTCGCCCGCGATTTCTATAGGCGCGTGGGCCAGCACTATGGCAAGCCTGAACAGTGGACCTTTGAACCTCATGTAGCCAAAGAAATTCTGCTAAATTATCTCGCCGACGATGCTGTGCCAGTGCTGATGAATCACAGGCTTAGTGGGGCCAGAAAAGCCAATACCCGGATTGCTGCCATTATGGTGGAGCCACCC
>JBBQUC010000284.1:0-5800 GCA_038212815.1 Cytophagales bacterium | reverse complement strand
TGCCCGGCTGCACCCCGACAGCCGTACGCTGCTGGAAACCTGGCCACACATGCAGCAGCGTTATACTGCCGAGTTTTATGAGTTTACCGTGCGCGATAAGGTAATCCGACAGCCGCTCTATTCCAAAACGCTGGCACACCTGAAAATTCCGAAAGTAAGCCTACCCAAATACCACGATTGGGGCGATGTGCTACGCTGGCTGCTCACCGAAAACGTGCCGGGTGAGTTTCCATACACGGCCGGGGTATTCCCGCTCAAACGCGATGGCGAAGACCCCACCCGTATGTTTGCGGGCGAAGGTGGGCCGGAACGTACCAACCGCCGGTTCCATTATGTCTCTAAAGGCTTACCTGCCAAACGACTATCCACGGCCTTCGATTCAGTAACGCTCTATGGCGAAGACCCGGCCCTGCGGCCCGATATTTTCGGGAAAGTGGGCAATTCCGGGGTGAGTGTCTGCACCCTCGACGATGCCAAGAAACTCTACTCCGGCTTCGACCTCTGCGACCCTGCCACCAGTGTTTCGATGACCATCAACGGTCCGGCACCCATGCTGCTGGCGTTCTTCCTGAATGCCGCCATTGACCAGCAATGCGAGAAATGGCTGAAAGAGAACCCCACCAACTCCTTATACCCCACCCCCTTCCCGATGGTAATGATGGGCTGGGGTTGGGGTTGTTGGGCACAACGGGCGATAAAGTGCTGCCCCCCGCCGTGTATGAGCAGATAAAAGCCGATACACTTCGGCGGGTACGGGGTACGGTGCAGGCCGATATTCTGAAAGAAGACCAGGCGCAGAATACCTGTATCTTCTCGACCGAGTTTGCCCTGCAACTCATGGGCGATATTCAGGCGTATTTCACCCACAACAACGTGCAGAACTTCTATTCGGTCTCTATTTCGGGGTATCATATTGCCGAGGCTGGGGCCAATCCCATCTCTCAGTTGGCATTTACCCTCTCCAATGGGTTCACATTTGTGGAGTATTACCTGAGTCGGGGTCTGCCCATCGACGATTTCGCGCCCAACCTGTCGTTCTTTTTCTCGAACGGGATGGACCCTGAATACACTGTGATGGGGCGGGTAGCCCGGCGCATCTGGGCCAAGGCTATGAAGCACAAGTACCGGGCCAACGAGCGGTCGCAGAAACTGAAATACCACATTCAAACATCGGGGCGCAGTCTGCACGCGCAGGAGATTGGGTTTAACGACATCCGTACGACGTTACAGGCCCTGCTGGCCGTTTACGATAACTGTAACTCCCTGCATACCAATGCTTACGATGAGGCCATCACCACTCCTACCGAAGAGAGTGTACGCCGGGCCATGGCCATTCAACTCATCATTAATCGGGAGTTTGGGTTGACCAAAAACGAAAACCCCCTACAGGGCGCGTTTGTGGTCGAGGAGTTAACTCAACTGGTGGAGGAAGCCGTTTATCAGGAGTTTCTGGCCATCAACGAGCGGGGGGGCGTGTTGGGGGCTATGGAACGTATGTATCAACGCAGCAAAATTCAGGAAGAATCGATGTATTACGAGACCCTGAAACATAACGGCGACCTGCCACTGGTGGGGGTCAACACCTTTCTCGACCCTACCGGCTCTCCCACCATTACCCCCGCCGAGGTGATCCGCAGCACTGACGATGAAAAGCGGTACGCCGTTGACTCCTGCCAGCAGTTTCAGGACGCACACCGGGTCGAAGCCGAGGTTGCCCTGACCAATTTGCAAGCCACGGCACTGGCTAATGGAAATGTGTTCGAGAGCCTAATGGAAGCCGCCAAAGTTTGCTCACTGGGGCAACTCTCGCGGGCTTTATATGCGGTTGGCGGCCAATATCGCCGGAATATGTAATCTCTGGCGGCACAAAACAGCCGCACAAACTGTTACCTAATCAGACCCGGAGCCGACGCGTTTCTGTTCGTGTCGGCTTCGCTCATTATGCAACTATCGGTAGCTTCATCGACCCCCGTTCAAACGCAACCCACCGCCAACCATCTCTGGCAAACGGCCCAACAAGTTGGGTGCCCCGCTGCGCTCTGGCGGCTTCCGAACACCAGCGATAAGCACCTAATTATTCACCTGAGCAATATACTGCCTGAAGTACCTGCCGAGTTAGAGGAACTGCCATCGGGCTTTGCGGTGAGTGCCTTTGCCAATGTTGATGCCCGAAAAACGCTGTTTCTGCGGGCTGACCGGCACTACATTTTTACCGATCCCACCGCGCTTGCCAACGGTTCCGTTTCTGATGAACATCGGGATGAACAAAACCGGGCGGCCGCTTTTCAGGTAGCCCTGCACAAAACAAACCAAAAGCAGCGGCCACAAGTGGTGCTGCCACCATTTACCCCGGCCTCTGATGCGGCTGACCGACTGGCCTATGTGACCTCAGCCGCCGAGGCCGTGGCACAGATGCAGGCTGGGCAATTTCGCAAAGTAGTGTTATCGCGTACTAAAGTTGTTGATTTTGAGCACGAGCCGGATGTACTCCTGATTTTCGACCGCCTGTGCGCGGCTTACCCCACGGCATTTGTCTCGGTGGTTTGGTTGCCGCACCTCGCTCAAACCTGGATTTGTGCCTCGCCGGAACGGTTAGTTAGCCAAGACCGGCAGGGCATTTTTCGTACCATCTCGCTGGCAGGCACCCAGTCGGCTACCGACGAGGAGGGGAGACCCAAACGCCCGGCCTACGCCATGTGGTCGCAGAAAGAGATTGAAGAGCAGGCCCTGGTAAGTCGCTATATCATTGAGTGCTTCAAGAAAATCCGCCTGCGCGAATACGCTGAAGAAGGCCCAAAAACGGTCATTGCCGGGAACCTGATGCACCTCCGGTCTGATTTTTCGGTCGATACAAAGGAGTTGAATTTTCCGCAACTTGGCACGGTTATGCTGCGGCTACTGCACCCTACCTCGGCGGTATGTGGCATGCCCCGCGAGGCTGCTCTTACTTTTATTAATGAACACGAAGCCCACCAACGCGAGTTTTACGCGGGCTTTATTGGCCCCGTCAACATGGCCGACGAGAGCCATCTGTTTGTACACATCCGCTGCCTGAAACTCGAAGGCAATAGGGCCACGCTTTACGCAGGTGCAGGCCTGACTGAAGACTCTGACCCCAACCGCGAATGGCTGGAAACGGATATGAAGTGCCAGACGCTACTTTCGGTTTGTAGGTAGTTGTTGGTAGTTAACTACTACCTACATATCCTCCTCTCTCGGCCCTTCGGCCTCATCGTTCGTTGTAGTGCCGCCGGTAAACTCTTTGCGGAGTTCGGGGTTGTTGTGCTGCCCTTGTGAACTGGCTACCGACGACTGCGTTTCACTATCGGGGGCGGTGTCATTGGAGTTGCCAGCCTGAGGGGGTAACTCATTTTCTGATTTTGTGTCTGTTGGGGTCATAGTAAGGTTATTCATCATCGTCTAAATCGTCGCTGAGATCATCGTCAATATCTGCGTCCAGATCATCGTTATCAAGGTCATCGGCCTCCAGATCGTTCTCGGCGAGATCGAAATCTTCAGGGTCTGGGCCTTCTGCCCCGTAGCCACTGGTGGCTCCAGAACCAAGTTCATCGTAAGCCGCCCCACCATCGGGCGTGTCGAGGACTAATAAATCGTTGGTATCCGTTTTTGTGCTCATGGAATTTCCTGCCGGTCTGGTTAAACAAGTAAAACCATAACCTTGCCCACGCATTTTAGTTAGTAAGAAAGGCAATAAAAATGCAGAATTGAGCCAATGGGCAAACTACTTACTTCTACCCCCATGCACCCCTACACCCTACGTCGCCTGTTTACCCAGCCTATTATCAAAACCAGTGATGTAAAGCCCGCCATTGAGGGCTACTCGGTGTTAGGAGCCTTCAACCCGGCGGCTGTAGTGGTCGATGGCGAGGTCTTGCTGCTGTTGCGCGTGGCCGAGGCACCATTGCCACGGGCAGGTGAGCTACTGGTGCCGCTCCTCGAAACCATCGACGGTGTACCCCAACTGATTGTCAAAACCTTTCCTGAACCGCAGGGCGACTACGATCCCCGTGTGCTGCGGGTCAACGACAAAACCTACCTGACCTCGCTCAGTCACCTGCGGCTGGCCCGTAGCCGCGATGGAATTCATTTCACTATCGACGAGCAGCCGTTTCTATTCCCGGCCCGCCCCGACGAAGCCTACGGGATCGAAGATGCCCGAATCACGTTTCTGGATGGCAAGTACTGGATTACCTACACTGCCGTATCTGAAAATGGGCCGGGCGTGGGGCTGGCCATCACTACCGATTTTAAAACGGTAGAGCGGGTAGGCATGATTTTGCCGCCACCCAATAAAGATGTGGCCCTGTTCCCCGAAAAAATTGGGGGTAAATACTACCTGCTACACCGCCCCATGGTGTCCGATATTGGTAAGCCCTCCATCTGGCTGGCCGAATCGACCGATGGCGCGCACTGGGGCAATCACCAGTTTTTGTTCGGCGGGCGGGGTGGCGACGACAACCGGTTTGACTGGGAAGGCCAGAAAATCGGGGCAGGGCCAGAACCCATCCTGACCGATGATGGCTGGTTAGTGCTGTATCACGGGGCCGATGCTTCCCACGCCTATTCATTGGCCTTAGCCCTATTGGATAAAAACGATCCATCTATCGTCCTCAGCCGCTCCGAAACACCCCTGCTCACCCCCGACCTAATCTGGGAACAGGAAGGTTTCTTTCCCAATGTTGTCTTCTCGAATGGCTGGATAACCTGGCCCACAACAGCCGACTCACCGAAAAAAATCTGGGTCTATTACGGAGCCGCCGATTCGGGCGTGGGATTGGCGGAGTTGGTAAGGGAGTGAATAGTAAGTGGTAAATTGCATCATCATGACAACTTTACACTAGGTAATCACTCGTCAACTAATGCGTCAACGCCTGCTCTTACTCACGGTACTGCTCAACGTTTCGGCCTATGCCCAAATGCCTGCCCCTAAACGTTCCCTCACCGCTGCCGATTATGACCGCTGGCAGACCGTTCGCGCCGAGAAGATTTCGGAGGATGGCCGGTGGATTAGTTGGCAAATTGACCCGCAGGAGGGCGATGGCAACCTGTATGTGGCCCAAACCGGGCAGACAGACAGCCGCCAATTCAGGCGGGGGTATGCAGCCCAGTTCACGCCCGACAGCCGCTTTCTGGTGATGCACCTGAAACCCTGGCTGGCCGCTACCCGAAAAGCCAAACTTAAAAAACTGAAACCCGACCAACTGCCTAAAGACAGCCTGCTGGTGCTGAATCTGGCTACGGGCCAGACCACCCCTTTTCCGAACCTGAAATCGGTGACGATGGGTAAAGAAGGCGGCACCTGGCTGGCCATTTTGCAGGAACACAAAGACAATCCCGAAAAACCAGCCGCCAAACTAGCCACCCAAAAAGATACCCTCGCGCCTGCTCCGCCTTCATCGACGACGGTGGCCAAAAAAGGGGTGTCTAAAAAGCCGAAAGGCGACGACCTAACCCTGCTCAACCTCGCCGACGGCACCCGGCGGCTGGTGCGCTATGTGTCGCAGGTGGTGATTGCTGATAACGGGCAGGCGGTTTTCTACAGCAAAGAAGTCCCCGATTCGCTGAAAGTCACCAGTCCCAGCGTGTCGGGGGTGTATTTGTTCGATACCCGGAAACAGACCGAAATGCTGGTGGACACTAATGCCCGGCTGAAAATTTATAAGGGCCTGGCCATCGACAAAACCGGGCAACAACTCGCCTGGATGGCCTCCACCGACAGTGCCGGTGCCGACAGGCGGGTGTTTTCGCTGTACTACAAAAATCGCCTGCCTGCCCCGGC
>JBBQUC010000283.1:0-5822 GCA_038212815.1 Cytophagales bacterium | reverse complement strand
TTTTACAAAACTGCTCCTGCTGCCCTCAACCCATGTCGCAACCCATCACAGCCTCGTCCCGCCAGAATACGCCCCGTTCCGACCAGGCCGCCCCGTCCAGGCGGGTAGGGAAGCGGGAAAAAAGTGCCGCTCCACCCCGCGTCTGGACCCTGCCGTTCGAGCGGGTACGGCACGATCAGCGCACCAATCTCACCGTGGGTGTGCTGCTGATGCTGCTGGCAGTGGGCCTGCTGGTGGCCTTTGTCTCGTACCTCTTCACCGGCCCCGCCGACCAAAGCCTGATCGGCACCGACGAAGCCGTGAAGGAGGCGGGTAAAGACGTGCAAAACTGGGTGGGGTTGCTTGGTGCCCACGTGGCCCACGTCTTTCTATTTCGCTGGTTTGGCATCGGGGCGCTTGGCATTCCCCTTATTGTGTTCCTGGCGGGCTTCAAACTCACCTCGGGTCGTGAGCCGCTGCCCCTGGCCCGCACCACGCAAGTAGCCCTTTTTCTGGCCGTTTGGGTTAGTCTGGTGCTAGGCTATGTGGTCATGGCCACCAACTCGGTCAGTGTGGGCAGTGTCTGGTGCGGCGGCATTGGCTACGAGGTCAATAGGCTGTTGTATGGCCTCCTGGGCTTTGGCAGTATTGTGCTCATTGGCTTCCTGGGCTTCGCATTCGCCGTTTTCTACTTCGATATCCCCAATCTCGTACTCTTTAGCCGCTTTACTCAACCCGCCGACGACACCGAAAACTCGGACCCTGATGCCCCCAATAGCCCGCTAAAAAGCAACAGACGCAGCCAGTATGGCCATGAAAACGACCCCTACGATGAGCCAGCCGTAGCCCCCACCGCCATGGTGGAGCCATATACTGAGCCAGCCAACGCGCCCGTCGACGCGCTGCCCGACCCCCTCCCCGACCGCAACGGCAGCACACTACCCCTCACGGTTACCGAACCACTGGCCAACCCAACCCCGTCGGCCAATGGCCGGGGTGATCTGGTCATGACCATTGCCGAAGGCCTGGAACTCACGGATACTGAACCTATTTCGGCAGTGACGCCCCCGTTTGAACCCGATATGTTTGCCGAGACCGATCTGGTAGCACAGCACGGCCTCTACGACCCTACGCTCGATCTGCCCTACTATCAAATTCCCACGGTAGATCTGCTAACCAATTACCCCGAAAACCAGAAAGCGCAGGTGTCGGCTGACGAACTGGAAGCCAACAAAGACCGCATTGTTGATACGCTGGGCAAGTTCAACATCGGCATTCAGCGCATCCACGCCACCATCGGGCCAACCGTTACGCTCTATGAAATCGTGCCTGCCGACGGGGTGCGTATCTCGAAGATCAAGAGCCTCGAAGATGACATTGCCCTGAACCTGGCCGCCCTGGGTATCCGGATTATTGCGCCCATGCCCGGCAAAGGCACCATTGGTATTGAGGTGCCCAACAAAAATCGCGAGATGGTGTCGATGCGGTCTATGATTGCGTCGGAGAAATTCCAGAAAGCCAGCATGGATTTACCCGTCGTGCTGGGCAAAACTATTGCCAACGAAGTGCTGGTGGTCGATCTGGCCAAAATGCCCCACCTACTCATGGCCGGTGCCACGGGGCAAGGCAAATCGGTAGGGCTTAACGTACTGCTGACCAGCCTGTTGTACAAAAAACACCCGGCCCAGTTGAAGTTCGTGCTGGTAGACCCGAAGAAGGTGGAACTGACGCTGTTTAACAAAATAGAACGGCACTTTCTGGCCAAACTCCCCGATGCTGAAGAGGCCATCATTACCGACACCAAGAAGGTGGTAAACACGCTGAACTCGCTCTGTATCGAGATGGACAACCGCTATAACCTGCTGAAAGATGCCGAGGTGCGGAACATCAAAGAATATAATACCAAGTTTGTAAACCGCCGCCTGAACCCCTCCAACGGCCACGCTTACCTGCCCTACATTGTCCTGATTATTGACGAACTCGCCGACCTGATGATGACGGCGGGTAAGGAAGTAGAGCAACCCATTGCCCGGTTGGCGCAGTTGGCGCGGGCTATCGGTATTCACCTCGTGGTGGCCACGCAACGGCCCTCGGTCAACGTAATTACGGGCCTCATCAAGGCCAACTTCCCGGCACGGTTGTCGTTTAAAGTGACCTCCAAAATCGACTCGCGCACCATTCTCGATGCGGGCGGTGCCGAACAACTTGTGGGTATGGGCGATATGCTGCTTTCGTCCAATTCCGACATCATCCGGCTACAATGCCCGTTTGTGGATACCAACGAGATTGAAGATATCTGTGCTTTCGTGGGGGCTCAGCGCGGCTACGCTGAGGCCTATCCCCTCCCCGAATTCTACGGCGACGATGCGGGCAACAGCAGCATGGATGAAAAAGACGTGGACCTCGCCAACCGCGATGCCATGTTCGACGAGGCGGCCCGGCTCATTGTGACGCACCAACAGGGTAGTACCTCGCTGATTCAGAGGCGGTTAAAGCTCGGCTATAACCGCGCTGGCCGCCTGATCGACCAGCTTGAAAAGGCGGGTATCGTGGGCCCTTTCGAAGGCAGCAAAGCCCGCGACGTGCTGGTTCACGATCTGGCGCATCTGGAAGAGATGCTCAAGAACCTAAACTGATTCGGGGTTTATTGCTGCCGCGCCTATTTGCTGTGTAGCCGTTTCAGGCATCAGCAATAGGGCTAAAATTCCTGCTTTCGGGTAGCGGGTGCAGCAGCCACATGCCAGGTTAAATTTAGTAACGCCGCATGTTCGTCAGGTACGAAATTCCAAACAGCAACAGATACGTTTTGGGTAAATCGTAAAGAAAGAAACTACATGCACCCAGAAGGCTGGCCGGCGGAAGCCTGAAAATGCGAATGAGGATAGACGACAGCAGTAAGAACGGGATTATTCGGTACGGTGTGGGGGCGGCCATCAGGGACTGGAACAGCGCGCTGAGTAACCAAAAAATGATGTAGAATAAAAATGATACAATAGGAACGCCCCAGAAACCAAACCGCCGGAACACATCGGCCAGCCACGTAATCGGGACAGAGTGAAAATCGCTAAGTTCGTAATCGTAATAGGCTTCCAGGGTCTCGGGGCCATCGTCATTGTTACCCTTCTGCACTAAAAACGCCGGAATGGGAATGGTGATTAGCCGCGAGAAATTGTCAAAGTAGAAATACTCGTATCTATTTGCCATAGTATAGTCAATCACGCGCTGCCCCGAAGGCTCAAGCACGCGGTCGAGCGTGTGCTGGAATTGGTCGGATTGCAGCAAGTTGGCGATTGCCTCGCCAGGCGGAGAGCGGGCGAACTTCGGTTCAAGCCGGACAGCCGATATATACTCAAATGCCAGAAAAGACGCCAACGCCGTAAAAACGGCGAAAAAATACGTCAAAAAAGTGGGCTTGATCACCCACCAGCGCCCAATCAAAAAAGATAATAGGGTCAGGAGCAAATCGCCACGATGGCCCCCCAAAAAATAAGTCACCATTACCGCAGCGAACGCTAAAATGCCGATCAATTGCCGTTGATTGAGCAAGTACCCAGTCATGAATCCCTGCACAAAAAACAACGGCAGAAAGGCACGGACATAGTAGAAAGAGTCGGTCTCAGTCACGTAGTTACCAATCTCTTCGCGGGCTCTCAACCCACCTACCAGGATATAGCCGACCAGGATAACGAGCACGAGCATCGTTAAGCGTTGATACAGACTGCTAAAGTGCTGCTCATCTGCGTCAGAAAATACGGGTAATCGGGATCGGGTAGGGCGGTTTGCAGACCTGAGCAAGGCATTGATAGGTATAAGGAAAAGATTGAATAACGTACCGCGGCAGTAGTCGAACTCGCTGATTGAAAAAAAGTAGAATCGAAACAGAACATATGAAGCAATCCAGACCAAAAAATTTCCCATTACCCACGCTAAAAGCATATAGCCAAAAAAATGACGAGGCATTTTGAGCCAGAAAATCAGCAGAAAAATAAATGAGTAACTGACTTGCAACGCATAGTCGGGTGTGAGGACGAGGAAGGCAAGATAATGCACAGAAAGCACCCCGTTAACGACGTCAACAAGACTGAAGGCAGGTTTCATACATCTCCTTAATCAAGTGGGTCTGTGTTTCGATGCGGTAGGTGGTCTGAGCCAATGCCCGTATTCTTTCCCGTTTTTCGGCCAGCAGGGCCGGGTCCTGGTAATAGGTCAGCAACGTATCCCGCAGGTCGGCAATCATGGTTTGTGGGTCGGCAATTGCCACCAGGTGACCGATATCTTCGTTGATGATATCTTTCATCCCCGATGTTTTCAGACAAATAATGGGCACTCCATTTGCCATTGCCTCAAATACGACCGTGCTATTGATTTCCCGAATACTTGTCTGGACAAACACGGCAGAACGAGCCAGTATGGCGAGTGCCTGCGCCCGCTCAACCCAGCCGTGCCACTCCACAAACGGCGCAATACCCAGTTTAACCGCCAGTTGCTGCCAATCATGGCGCAGAGGGCCATCCCCCACTACTTGTACCCGGTAGCGCATGTGGGACGGTAAATGCGCCAAAGCACGTAATAAAAAGGGCAGGTTTTTGCGGTGAATGCACTGTCCCACCCACGCGATCTGAAAAACGGCCGGGTGTTTCGGGGGCGAATCACCCGATATAATACTGTCCGACACACCCGTTTCGAGCACGTAGGCAATTGGCTTGTTCCTAACCCTCTTTTTCAAATACTGGTAACTATCCTGGGTAGCGGCTAATAAAACGGCTGATTTGGCGCAAGCCAACCGCACGGTAGGCGACAGGGTACGTTCGATCCCATTAATAAAATTGTAGCCGTAGTAAGCCAAACGGCCTTTTCGATTTAGAAAAACCAGTAGGCGGGTATCTACTTTGGTAAACCCGTCTATTGGTCCCCACACGAATCGGTAGGGCAACCAATAGCAAAACCCCGGAATACGGTAGCCGGTCGTATTCAGTTTATGAATAATGGCGATGCCGCTGTGTTTGAAGTGCCGACTGATAAAGCGAGCCGACTGCAGGTGCCAACCATTATACAGGACATAATTAATGGGAAAACGGTGCAGCCAGCCCACCGCAGAGAGGGGTATGAAATAAAAAGAAACGTTTGGTAGCGGATTCTGGCGCAGACTGGCCGCAATACGAAGGTCGTTTCCGGCATATGATTGGGTAACGACATGCAAGGTGAAATGAGCGGATAAAGCCACAATGTATTGCCACGCCATGCCTGCTTCCGAGCCTTTGGCAGGGTCTACCACAAACGCTTCGATGATTATTTCTCGCTTTGCCACCGGGTATAGAGGTTTAGCAACTGCGTTGCGTTTTGGGGAAGGGAGGCATACTGAATGTGGGCATTGTAGGTGTTAGTAAGCAGGGCGTTTTTGCGGGCGAGCACGGCCGCTGCCCACGTCTCTGCGCTTTCGGACAAAGACAGCCGGGTTACATTATCCGAAAAAATAGCCTCGTCGGGGATGGCGTCTGACACGCAGCACGGGCAGCCCGCAAGTTGTGCCTCCACGAGGCTCATGCCGTATCCTTCGTGCCGGGACGGAAACAAAAACACATCTGCCCAGGCGAATAAACGCATTTTATCAATAGTGTAAGTCACAAATTGCACATGTTCGCCAAGGCCCAGAAGCTCAATTTGGTGCCGGATGGCTTTGTTGTCTCCTTCGCCCACAAAAAGCATATCGAAATCCACCTGAATTCGCTGCAATACGGCCAAAATAGCTACAATAAATCCCTGATTCTTAGCGTCTTCAAAAATGGCACTTTCGTAGAATCGCCCGATATGCAGCAATGTGATTCGGCTGGTCGTTTTACGCT
>JBBQUC010000282.1:0-5835 GCA_038212815.1 Cytophagales bacterium | reverse complement strand
TTGTTGGAGTAGAGACCCCAAAACTACAGGACAATCTATGAAGCGGCTGACTTTTTTTGGTTCCAGTCAAGAGTGGTTTGCTGTTGAAAGAAACAAAAGCTAAGAACAGGTGATATGCACTGGAAATGCGAATTCAAGTATTATGGAAATGCTATTGGATACCCCCGATACCCAGGCCAGAAAGTCTCAGACTGATGTAACCTACGATGTCTGTAGCGATGTAAGGGGTATGAAAACCCTGTTTGTCAATCTGTATTTTATTGGCGAACCTCAGGCTAATCCGACTAATGAACCCGCAGAATGGGTATTGGTCGATGCGGGTTTTTTTGGCTATGCCAACCAAATCCGGGCCAAAGCTGAATCGCTTTACGGACTGGGGACCAAACCTAAAGCTATTGTGCTAACGCACGGCCATGCCGACCATATCGGCTCGCTCGAATCGCTGCTGAAGGAATGGGACGTACCTGTGTATGCCCACCGGTTGGAATTGCCCTATCTGACGGGTAAATCGTCGTATCCCCCGCCAGACCCGGCTATTGGGGGTGGAGGCATGGCGTATATGTCTTGGATTTTTCCAATTGGGCCTATCGACCTCGGCGGCCGGGTGCGGGCTATTGCCGACAATGGTGAGATTCCTGAACTGCCAGGCTGGCGGGCTATTCACACACCAGGCCATGCCCCCGGGCACATCTCATTGTTTCGGGAGCGCGACCGAACCCTGCTGGCAGGCGATGCGTTTGTGACCACAAACCAGAATGCCCTGACAGCCGTAGCTACCCAACGGGAAGAGTTTCATGGCCCTCCTGCTTATTTCACCTGCGATTGGGAAGCAGCTAAAAAATCAGTTCAGAAACTGAATTACCTGAATCCGGCCGCTGCCGGTACGGGCCATGGCCCATCGGTGCGGGGGTTGGATTTGCAGCTCGGCCTGAATCGGATTGCCCACCATTTTGAGGAGTTGTCCATCCCATCTGAAGGCCGCTACGTAAAAGAACTGGCCCGCACCGACGAGACAGGAATCGTGTCGATGCCTGCTCCTACTTCCTTTCACGTGGCGCGGGCTATTGGCTGGAGCAGCTTGGCGGCTGTGATTTTGTATATGTTGGCAAAGCGGTAATAAAGTGCTGATCACTAATAAACCCGGCTGTCAGACTCCAATGGAGTCGCCAGCCGGGTTTATTAGTTAGCTACCAACAAGGGTTACGCCCCTACATGCTGCCGAATCAGGTTGAGGGCGGCACCTGCCTTGAACCACTCGATCTGGCCCTGATTGTACGTGTGGTTCGCCATAATCTCGTCAGTTGTCCCGTCGACATGGTGCAGCACAACGGTTAGTGGCTGGCCGGGGGCGAAGGTCATCAACCCGGTGATGTCGATGGTATCGTCTTCCTGAATCTTATCGTAATCGGCGGGGTTAGCGAAAGTTAAGGCCAACATCCCCTGTTTTTTCAGGTTGGTTTCGTGAATCCGGGCAAAGGAGCGCACCAGAATGGCCCGAACGCCCAAAAAGCGGGGTTCCATAGCCGCATGTTCGCGGGAGGAGCCTTCGCCGTAATTCTCGTCGCCAACCACTACCGAGCCTATCCCGGCGGCTTTATACGCCCGTTGCACAGCCGGTACTTCGCCGTACTCGCCTGGATGGCCCCCGGCTGGATGGCCCGTGAGCTGGTTTTTCACGCTGTTGGTTTTTTCGGTATAGTAGTTCACCGCGCCAATCAGCATGTTGTTCGAGATGTTATCGAGGTGACCCCGGTATTTAAGCCACGGCCCTGCCATCGAAATATGGTCGGTAGTACATTTGCCTTTGGCTTTAATCAGTAGTTTCAGCCCCGTCAGGTCTGTACCTTCCCAGGCCGCAAACGGAGCCAGCAGTTGGAGCCGGTCGGAGGTAGGCGATACGGCTACCTGCACTCCTGAGCCATCGGCGGCTGGTGCCTGATACCCGGCATCATCAACGGCATAGCCTCTGGGCGGTTGCTCAATGCCTTGCGGCTCATCGAGCATGACCGACTCACCCGCTTCGTTAAGCAGCGTATCGGTCAGGGGGTTAAACGTCAGGTCACCGGCAAGCACCAGAGCCGTCACAATTTCGGGCGAGGCAACAAACGCGTGGGTGCTGGCGTTGCCATCGTTACGCTTGGCAAAGTTGCGGTTAAAGGAGGTAATAATGGAGTTTTTGCGGGTGGGATCGTCCATGTGCCGCGCCCATTGCCCAATGCAGGGGCCACAGGCATTGGCCAGTACTACCCCGCCGATCTGCTCGAAGGTATGCAGAATACCGTCGCGCTCAGCCGTGAACCGAACCAGTTCTGAACCGGGCGTTACGGTAAACTCAGCTTTGGCTTTCAGGTTTTTAGCCGATGCCTGTGCCGCTACAGAGGCTGAGCGGGTCATGTCTTCGTACGACGAGTTGGTACAGGAGCCAATCAGACCCACTTCCAGTTTGGCAGGCCAGTTGTTCTCGCGCACGGCATGAGCGAAGTTCGATATTGGCCAGGCCAGATCGGGGGTAAAGGGGCCGTTGATGTGTGGCTCCAGTTCAGAGAGGTCAATCTCAATGAGTTGATCGTAGTAACCAGCCGGGTCGGCATAGACTTCATCATCGGCCCGCAGGTGTTGTTTGGCACCCTCGGCGGCATCGGCAATATCGGTGCGGTTGGTGGCGCGGAGGTAGCTGGCCATTTTCTCATCGTAGGCAAAAATAGAGGTGGTGGCCCCAATCTCAGCCCCCATGTTGCAAATGGTGCCTTTACCCGTGGCCGACAGGCTCTCGGCTCCTTCGCCAAAATACTCGACAATACAGCCCGTACCGCCTTTTACGGTCAGGATACCCGCTACACGCAGGATTACATCTTTGGCCGATGCCCAGCCGCTGAGTTTGCCCGTTAGTTTAATCCCGATCAGTTTCGGCATTTTCAACTCCCAGGCCAGGCCCGCCATCACGTCGCAGGCATCGGCACCCCCTACGCCAATGGCAATCATGCCTAGCCCACCCGCGTTGGGCGTGTGCGAGTCAGTCCCGATCATCATACCCCCCGGAAAAGCGTAGTTTTCGATAACGACCTGGTGGATAATGCCCGCGCCGGGTTTCCAGAACCCAATGCCATATTTAGTAGAGACCGAGGCCAGGAAATCATACACCTCCCGGTTTTTGCTTTTGGCAGTCGTCAAATCCGTTTCGGCCCCAATTTCAGCCTGGATCAGGTGGTCGCAGTGTACGGTCGATGGCACCGCCACAGTAGGTCGGCCAGCCTGCATAAACTGGAGCAGTGCCATTTGGGCGGTTGCATCCTGCATGGCTACCCGGTCGGGGGCAAAGTCTACATACGTTTTACCGCGCTCAAATGCCTGGGTCGGCAAGGCGGGCGTACTGTTACCCGAAAAGAGGTGAGCGTATAAGATTTTTTCGGATAAGGTAAGCGGTTTGCCCACTGCCTGCCGTGCTGCTTCAACGCGCTCGCCCATTCCGGCATATACGCGCTGAATCATGTCTGCATCAAAAGCCATAACTTAGAAGAGATAATGTGAATCTGAAAAAAGAGGGTATCCTCAATGAATCAACTCGCACCAGCGCAAGATGATTCCCAGCGGATTTTAGGCGTAAAATTAGACCATTTTGGGCGAAACTCAGTACCCTATCTGTCAGATAATATCACACGTCCGTGTCTGTCAACCAGCAGCCCCCTGGAGCCAATTAGTTGGCTCCAGGGGGCTGCTGGTTTCATTGATTGCTATTAATTTAGATGGAACCCATCGGCCAGCAACTTGTGGACACTAGGCCACCGTCGGCGGGAGATCGCAAATTTATCGCCGGTGGTCAGGTAAATAGAACAACCTTCGGCCTTAACCTCAATACGGTCGATAAACCGGCGGTTGACAATGCAGTTGCGGTGCAGCCGGATAAACAGCGCATCGGGGAGTTGCGGTTCGTAATACTTGAGGGTACGCGCCATCAAAACGCGTTTGCCATTGGCCCAGTGTATCCAGGTATAGTTGGTTGTAGCCTGTAAATAAACGAGATTGGCAACTGGAAATGCCTGGCGACCTTCCCGACGGAGAAACAACTGCAAATCGGGCCACTCAGCTGGAGCAGCACTCGCTGCCTGGAGAAAATATGTCATGGTGTAGAAAAATTTAGTTTAACACCCCTAAATAGGGTTATTTTACAGACATAACCAAAAGGTAAGTGATAAATTTATTTTTCGGTTGGTCAAACGCGCTTTTCCTGCTTACATGTATGCATTTACAACTAGAAACCAAAGTCAGGCAACCCATCCATCAGGTATGGGCTGGGTTTAACCGATCACTATTCGACCAGCTCAGTCCGCCTTTCCCGCCAGTAGAGGTGATCCGGTTCGATGGCTGTCAAACTGGCGATGTGGTTCACCTACGACTGAATTTTCTGGTGAGTAAGCAAGACTGGATTAGCGATATTGTGGATCAGCAAACCACCGATGCGGAAATTTACTTTGTGGATAAAGGCCGGAAACTCCCATTTTTTCTGGCATACTGGCATCATCGCCACCGGCTGCTGCGCAGTGGCCAGCAAACAGTAATTGTCGATGATATCACCTTCAGAACCCCTACTCAGTTGACAGACGTATTGTTCTATCCGCTACTGTGGCTACAGTTTGCCTACCGCAAACCCATTTATCGGCGCAGGTTTAACGGGAGCTAAGTGAAATTCTTCGATGAATAGTGTATTACCTGGCCGCTGACTAAAGGTTTTTTCGCAAAGGGTTGTTTTTTGTTTGGCAAACCAGTACGTTAGTGGCGTTAACTCCTTTTCCTAAAACCTCCTAAACTTCTCCTTTTTATGACACAAGCAATGCTGGAGTCTGAACTCGCTCCTTTTTTCACAACAAAAGCTCCCTTCCAGTTTCCGGAAAACTTCAAGGCTGGCTTTGTTAAGTACTGGCCAATTGTCAGCCTGGTAATTTTAATTCTGGCTATTCCTGCTATTCTGGCTTTTCTAGGGTTGGGGGCTGCATTTATGCCTGCCGCTTATGCAGGTGGAGCGGGCGTTGGAATGATATATACAATTACGATAGTGTTAACTATTGCCAGTACGGTGTTGGGTATTCTGGCACTACCAGGGCTTTTTAATAAAACCCGTTCAGGCTGGGTATTTAGTTACTATGCACAACTTATCAGTATTTTGGGCGGCATACTGTCATTCAGTATTTTAGGGGTAATTTTTGGCTTATTATGGCTGATGCTTCTGTTTCAGGTGCGCGACTATTATAAATAGTCGGGTAGTCGGGCTGGGTAATCACCAATAGAAAGCCAAAAAGACCGCGATAGTTATCCATCGCGGTCTTTTTATTGCATACCAACCTGCTTAATTGACCCGATTGGGGTCTGCCGGGCGGGTTACTATGGGAACAGCTTTCGCGTTTTTAAGAGCCTGTGTTACCACTTCGATGGCTTTGGTCAGTTGTGGGTCCCGGCCATTTCCCGTTGTAGCCGGGAGCATCTCCACCTCAATATCGGGGGCAACGCCTTCGTTCTCTACTTCCCACTGCCCCTCCGGGCTAACTACCCCCAGCCGGGGAGCGGTAATAATCCCGCCATCCATCAGTACGGGGTAGTCGTAAATGCCAACCAGTCCACCCCAGGTACGCTTTCCTACAATCGTCCCCAACCGTCGCCGACGGTAGAATTGCGGTAGAGCGTCGCCCCCAGACCCGGCATATTCATTGGTAATCATCACGCTTGGCCCAAAAATAGACGCGGCTGGAGAGGTAAACAGTTTACCCTCGCGGGTGGCCCAGTAGCTCATAACGGGTCGGTTCAGATTGTCCAGGATATAATCGGCTACCGAACCGCCCCCAT
>JBBQUC010000281.1:0-5840 GCA_038212815.1 Cytophagales bacterium | reverse complement strand
AAGAGGGCCGGCTAGCCGGCCCTCTTTTGCGTTGGCGTAAATCAGAAAAGCTAAACAGTGGATGAGGTAATTTCCCTCCGCATAGGCTGGGCTTTACCCTCGGTCAGCGACCGCCAGAGCCATTCCAGCGGGCCAAACCGGAAGCGGGCCAGCCACCACTGGCTGAATACAATCAGCCCGAAGAAAAGTGGAAAGGTGAGCAAAGCACCCTGCCAAACGCTGGTACGGCCAATCAGGCCTAGCCCATATCCGTAGAAGATGAGGCAACCCAGCAGGGTCTGGAAAATGTAATTGGTAAGGGCCATTTTGCCAATGGCCGAGAGTGGCCCAATCACCCACTGCCACGACCGACGCTGAAACAAGAGTGTTAGGCTGGTAATGTAGAACACCGTGAGCAAGGCACTTTGCGTATCGAACAGCGTGTTGAACAGCAGGATAATGGCTTTTGGCGGCTCCTGGTTTTTATTACTCCCGTACAGGGCAATTAAGCCAACGCCCACTGCGGTGATGCCCAGCACCGAAAACCCCGTATATTTAGTAAGCTTGATAAGCCATTGGCGGTTGTCGGCAAGTTGCTGGAACAAGCGTTTCCGGCCTGCATATAGCCCCAGCAGAAAGAATCCCAGCGTCACGTAAAGCCGTCCGCTCTCGACCTGAAACTCCATTTTATTTTTGAACCGCTTATAGTTCATCACCACCACTTCCGTATAGGTGCCTTCTTTCAGTGTCTCGTAAAAGGTAGCGGCCTCCTTCTCGTACGTGTTTTCGGGCTGCTTGGGTGGGGTAGCTTTCGCGGCTGTTTGGGCAGGTGGGTTTATCCAGGTTTGATAGACGGTTGTGAGCCGGGCGGGCAGGTTCAGTACCAGCAGGGTGGCTACTATCAGCACCAGCCGGGTAGAGGCCCCACCGAAGAGGAGCATCACAAACCCCAACATGGCATAAATGCTCAGAATGTCGCCCTGCCATTGCAGGTGGTGCAAAAACCCAATAACCCCCAGAATGAGCAACCGCCGGATAAACCGCCCATAAAACGCCCGCTTTGGGCCGGTAGCGCGGGTCAGCATCAGCGCGAAGCTCAAGCCGAACAGAAACGAGAAGAAGGTGAAGAACTTGCCGCTGAATAATACGCCGACAATGGTCTGCACAATGCCATTGGCCACACCCTGCGCGTTGGCTTCATAAACCTTGCCGGGTAGCGGCCCGGCAGCATACCACTCGGCGCAGTGTACCAGAAAAATTCCGAACAGGGCAAACCCCCGCAGCGCATCGACCACCTGAATGCGGGCTGCTTTAGGCTCGGCTGTTAGCACCGGTTCAGATACAGAATTGAATTGAGTGGGAACCATAAACCAAGTTTAATTAACATTTTTACCGGCCTGGAGCAGTTTAACCATGTTCTCTACACTGGCTTTGTTCGTGGCATCGGGAGCCTGCACCAGGGCCGCCTGCATATAGGGAAGGGCTTCTTTGTATTTGCCAATGGCCGATAGCCCCCGGCTCAGCCCCACGTTGGTGGTAAACTGGTTGGGGTTTTTGTCGTAGTTGGCTTTAAACACGATGTAGGCATCCTGGTTGCGCTTCTGGCTGAGCAGCATTCGGGCGTACTGGTGCAGATCGGTCATGTTGCCCATTGGTAGGGCCTCTTTCATCAGCGCATCGGCCTCTGGTTGGCGGTTGAGAGCGGCCAGCACGGCGGCTTTGGTGCTGAGGGTCTGAAAGTTTTTCTGGCCAATAAACCGTGAGGTGATGGCATCGTTGGCCCAGCGCAGTGCCTGGTTCGGGTCGTGGGCGGTGGTGAGGGCGTAACTGGCCGCCTGCACAAACGATTCCCAGGTAAAGCCGGGCTTGGTGCGGAGTTCGTTGCGGAATGTGGCCAGTTGCTGGCCCACCAGATCGACACTGATGGTGAACGGAATCAGTCGTTTTTCCCACTCCAGAGCTACTGTTGCCGAAGAGTCGGTCTGGTTGATAAACTCGTACTTCAGCCACTCGACTGATTTGTCGAGGGTCTGATTGTTAACGGTTACCCGCAGCGCATCCTCGGCGGGGTCGTAGTAATAACTACCCCAGGAAGCGGCCATTTTGGAGAAGATAACCTCCGTTTGGGCTTCGCTGAGGTTCATATGCAGGCCATAGGTGCCAGCCGCCAGCGGTTTACCCTCAACGTGAACGGCATCGGAGAAGGTGATGGTGGTATTTTCATTCGCACCAGCCCGCCAGGGGGAGGCTTTGCTGCTACCGAAGCCGAGGTCCTGAAACCCATAGTGGGCAACGGAAGTGCCCCAGATTTTACCCTCGCGGCCCTTCACACCCGGGCGATCGTAATGCAGGGTGACGGTGGTGAGGCCAATTTGCTCCGACACCGTTGCTTTTTTGTTGCCCCCACTAGGAGCGGTAGTTAGCTGCCCCTGCGCCAGACCAGCCGAGCCAGCGAAGAGGAGGGAGAAAGAGAGGAGGTAAGGGGTAAGATTCATGGACTGAAATGGTTTATTGAGACAAAGAGTCGCAAGTAAACCATTTCAGTAATGCGATTAAGGGCATTGACCCCATTTCGTGATTGCTGGCAAAATAGCTGGATTATTGGCTATCCTTTCGTCAGTATAGGGCGGGTGAGCGACTGAAGTGCCCTGGTAGGAATCAGCAGGGCGTACTGCTGCGGGCGGGTCAGCACCTCCTTGAAAAACAATACCCGGTACAGATACAGGTTTGTTTCGTCATGGAGATTCAGCGCATAATAATTCCGGCGACCCTGTGCTTTCATGCGCGACGATACATGCCCGGCCCCGGAGTTGTAGGCAGCCGCAGCCAATGGCCACGAGCCAACCTCATTGTAGAGGTATTTAATGTGCTTACAGGCCGCAATGGTTGCTTTGCGCAGGTCGCACCGCTCATCAATACTACGGCCAACCCGCAAGCCAAGTTCGCGGGCGGTTTGGGGCATAAACTGCCAGTAGCCAACAGCGCCGGCAGCGGAGGTAGCCCGCTGCTCCAGTTCACTCTCGGCCACCATCATGTACCGAAAATCAGCTGGAATACCGTACTCCTTTAAAATGGGATCGACTACCGGAAAACAGGTCATTGCCCGCTGTCGAATAGCATACAGCAGGCCCGGTCGGCGGCTGTGCGACCGCAAGATCTGCCGCCACCGATCCGACACCTCCGTGCGCTGAATAGGCATTGTCTCACCACAAAAATTGACGGCAGGAGGTAAATAGCCCGGCGTGGATTCGCCCGGCGATTTGGGTACGAAGTGCCAGGAGTTGCGGAGCATGGTCAATCCCGAATCAGTACGGGTATTGTCGGCAGGAATGCCAGATGTCGGTTGCGTATCGGCCGAATGTGCCCAGTGAGAAGCCGACCCGGAGGGGGTAATTTGGGCAGCTTTAGCCATAGCCGCATTAGCCAGTATGGCCAGCAATGAGAGCAAGAAGTGTGTCAAGTTACGGTTATTTACGGTTAATCTATCAAGCAAATATAATAATGATTTATTAATTGATAATCAGCCGTATGACTTAAAATAAGATTAAAGCCTGGCCGGATAGTGTGCTGATAACGAGTTTTGTCTAGTAAAATAGTCGATTTTATAGAATTTAGGCTATTTTCACCAAAAATCGTCGAACGAGTTGATGGCGTTTTTGTCGCAAAAAAAATTAGCTCTGTTTGCACCTGGGTCTTACTTTTGCTTTATTCCTCCCGCAACCTTATGGTTTATTTACTGCTGAGTATTCTGCTCTCTGTGTTGTTGCTGCTGAACTTCCGGCTGTTTCCCCGCTATGGGGTCAATACGTTCCAGGCCATTGTGCTGAACTACCCCGTTTGTTTTCTGACGGGGTTTTTGTTGTTACCCCCCGGCCAGTCTTTTTCGGTCGATTTGGCTCAGTTCTGGACCTGGCTGGCCCTGGGGTTGGGCGTTGGGTTTATCATTACCTTTTTGCTATCGGGAGCTTCTACCCAGCGGAGTGGGATTACGGCTACCTCCCTGGCCAATAACCTGTCGCTGGTCATTCCGGTCTGTTTCAGTCTGTTTGTGTTTGGCACAGGCAGTCAGGGAGCCACTGGCTTTGGGTTACTCAATTATACCGGGCTGGTACTGGGCCTGGTGGCGGTTGGGTTAAGCACGGTCAAACCCGATAAATCGGCTGAAACGGCGGGCAGTAGAACGACACTGTTACTCCCCCTGGCGGTTTTTCTGTGCTACGGAGTCACCAATACGCTCATCAATTACATGAACATCCATTACATCCAGTCGGCTGATAAAACGGTGGCGGTTACCCTCACTATGGTGCTGGGAGCTATTGGTGCCGGGTTGCTGATGCTTGGCGTACGGTTAGTGAGTGGCCAGGAGGTATTCAATCCCAAAAGCCTTCTAGGAGCCATAACCCTGGGAGTTCCTAATTTTCTGAGTTTTTACACCCTGCTGCTGGCCCTGTCGGCGTTTAAGGGCAATGGGGCACTGGTGTATCCCCTATATAACATTGGGGTTATTCTGGTATCGGCCGTGGTGGCAGGGGTGCTTTTCGGCGAGAAGTTAACCCCCACCAACAAGATTGGGCTGGCCCTGGCAGTGGTGGCCATTGCCCTGATCTCGTGGCCGAAATTGGTCAGTTGGTAGAAACAGGGGTGTTGGTTCTTTGCTGGTCAGCGTATACGTCTAATGCTATCCCTTTTTCATGAGTACATACACCCTGTTGTTGTTAACCCTGGTTAGCGTGTCGGTGGCGGTTGGTCAACCCCAGCGCGATACCCACATTTTAATCGAAACCCGCAAAACAGCCCTGGTCATTCGGGTCGATAAAGACCAGAACCCCACCATCGTGCATCTGGGGCAGCGGCTCAGTCGGCCCGACGAGTACGCCCGGATTCCCGGCAATGGCAAGCGGGGCGAAGACTATACAGGTATTTACAACTCGGCCTACACCCCGGCGGGTGGCCGCAACCTGCTCGAACCTGCCATTCAGGTCACCCATGCCGATGGCAACCCCTCCCTCGACCTGCGGTATGTGCGCCACGAGAGCAAACCCGCTGGCGAGGGCGTTATGCTGACAACCATTTACCTGAAAGACCCGCAGTATCCGTTCGAGGTGACGCTCTACTATAAAGCGTATCAGAACGAGGATGTAATTGAGCAGTGGTCAACCATCCGGCATACCGAAAAGCAGGCCGTCATCCTGCACAAGTACGCATCGGCCAATCTCTATATCCCCGCGCAACAGTACTACCTGACGCATTTCCACGGCGACTGGGCCAACGAAATGAACCCGTCGGAAGAACCGCTGACCGAAGGGATTAAACTGCTCGATACCAAATTAGGCACCCGCGCCGACCTGTTTCAGCCGCCTTCATTTCTGGTGGCCCTGAATCAGCCTGCTCAGGAGAATCAGGGCGAGGTACTGGCGGGAACCCTGGCTTGGTCGGGGAATTACCAGATTGCCTTTGAGGTGGACCCCCTGCATAACCTGCGCCTGACCGCCGGGATCAACCCCTACGCGTCGGCCTATACGCTGGCACCGGGCAAGGAGTTTACCACGCCCGCATTTCTGTTCACCTACTCTACTACGGGTAAAGGCACGGCCAGCCGCAGCCTGCACCGCTGGGCGCGGAAACACCGGATTCCGCAGGGTGAGGGGAATCGGCTCACCCTGCTCAACAACTGGGAGGCCACCTATTTCGATTTCAACGAAGCCAAGCTGAGCACCCTGTTTAAAGACGGCAAGAAACTTGGGGTCGATCTGTTTTTGCTCGATGATGGCTGGTTTGGGAATAAATACCCCCGTAACCACGACCGCGCCGGGTTGGGCGACTGGCAGGAGAACGTCAGGAAACTACCCCACGGGCTGGGC
>JBBQUC010000280.1:0-5843 GCA_038212815.1 Cytophagales bacterium | reverse complement strand
ATTACCTGAAAATAACCTTCCACTAGCATGACCATCTTTTCCCACACACCCTACTCTTATGAAAACCACACATGCAATTACCAGAAGAGGATTTATTGAAAAATCAGCGCTGGGTAGCCTGATCTTATCAACCGTATTGGTTGGCAGTTGTACCGACCACCGGATCATCGAACCAAATGCTCCACATCAGGCGGGGAGCTTTGAGGATGGCGTCGCTAGCTTCGACCCAACGGATAATCAGGTCATCCTCTGGACGCGCGTAACGCCAGGCACCAGTACACCTAAAGTCACCCTGACTTACCAGATTGGGAAGGATGAGGCGTTTAAGACCATGCTTAAAACCGAATCGATTGATGCCCATGCTGCTGATGATTTTACCGTGAGTATCGATATCCGCGGTCTATCGTCAAACACCAGCTACTACTACAAATTTTTCATTACCAATACGGCGGTTACCTCGCCTGTTGGCCAAACCAAAACCTTACCCAGAGGGGCCGAATTGAACGAGGTTAAATTAGCCGTTTGTTCATGCGCAAGTTATCCGTCGGGTTTATTCAACGTCTACGGGGCCATGGCCTTGTCGGATGCCGACGTTATTGTGCATCTTGGCGATTACATTTATGAATACGGAGCCAACCAATACGGGACCAACTCAACTACGGTAGCCCTGGGCCGGGTCCCCTCGCCAACAAACGAAATAATTACCCTTGCTGACTACCGGACCCGGTACAAGCAACACAGAAGCGATCCACAACTTCAACTCGCTCACCAGAAAAAGCCATTTATCTGTGTTTGGGATGATCATGAGGTCGCTGACAATGCCTATGAAAAAGGGGCCGCCAACCACAATGCCAATGAAGGTAATTTCATCGTCCGAAAAGGAAACGCGATAAAAGCGTATCATGAATACATCGGCGTACGAACAACGGTGGACTCAAAAATTTACCGCACCTTTTCGTTTGGCAGCATCCTGGACCTGCATATGCTGGACACCCGACTCATTGGGCGGGATAAACAACTTGATTATGCCGACTATTTCACAAGTGCTGGCCAACTCGATGGTGACGCTTTCCTGAAGGATTGGTTAGATCCCAAACGCACCATGCTTGGTAGTGAGCAACGAAACTGGCTGGGCCAGGCACTCGCTACTGGTAAAGGCACCTGGCAGGTGTTGGGACAGCAGGTGTTAATGGGGAAAATGTACGTACCTGTTGAGCTGCTGGGGGTTATTGCTCAGCTTATTGGCGAGGTAGACCAACTTGGGTCACCGACTCCGGCTACGTCACTGGCCTTCCAGACCCTTCTTGTGGAATTGACCCAAATCAAGGCGCGTCTGTTAGCCAATGATCCCACCCTGACCGTTGACGAATTGACGCGGGTTAAAACGGTTTTACCCTATAGCCTTGACGCCTGGGACGGCTATCCAGTTGAACGGGAAGTGGTGTATGCCCTGGCCAGCGGTAAAAAGCTCATTGCCTTGTCGGGTGATTCGCATAATGGCTGGTTCTCTGACCTAACGACCAATGAGGGCGGTCAGGCAGGAAAGGAGTTAGCTACCGGCTCCATAACCTCTCCAGGATTTGAAGAATTTATCGGCACCGACCCGGCGGCGCTGGCTGATTTTGAACAGGCATTGACCCTGCTGATCGACGACGCCAACTACCTCGACGCCTCACGCAGGGGTTACGTACTGGCTACATTTAGCAACAGCACAACCAAAGCCGAATGGCGCTATGTAGCCACTATAGCCGCGCCAACGGTGGCCACGGTAGTAGGGCACAGCGAAACGATTAGCTAAGTCAGCATTTAGCTTCGACAACGGCAAAACCACTCACTCGGTTACTCGTTCGTATTTCTTACCTGATACACAACATGAAACGAATCAATAATTGAGGCTAAACTTTAGTTTATCATGAAAAAACTGTTCTCCTTCCTGCTTCTGGCGCTGCCGTTTAGCTGCACCAACGCGTTCTACCATGTGGCCTCGGTGCAGTCCGAGCAGGTAAAGCGAATCGACCGGGATTTTGTGGTGGAAAACGAGCACCTGAAAGTGGTGTATAACCTCTGGGAAGAGGGGGGACGCATGCGCTTCATGGTGTTCAACAAAACAGATCAGCCGCTCTACATCGACTGGTCGAAAAGTGGGTTAATGCATAATGACAGCATCATACCCTACACGCAGCTTCCCCCACTGGCCGAACGTGCCGTAGCCGACACGGCCCGTTATGTCTACCAGAATTTGCGGGTTGAACCCTACCGAAGAACGGCGCGGGGAAATCCGTTCACCGAAGTGCCGCCACAATGGTTCGTGGCCATCGCCGACTTTCCGCTCCAGCAGATGGTGTTGCACAAGAAAACTAAAGAGAAACTTTTTACTTACACACAGGCAAATTCTCCATTACGGGCAGGGCAGCAGTTGACTTACTCATTCGATAAAACCGGGACAAATACCCATCGGATTGAGCATTCGTTCTGGGTTGATAAGATTCAGGTGGTGCGTAGTGGTGAACTGACAAGATTGTACGGGTCATTGCAGAAAGGCCAGCCGAACGCACTGTATGCTGTCGAAAGCCGCATTGCGCCTGGCCGAGCTATTGCGATTACCCTTGTTACAGCAACTGGAATCATTGTCATTATTGGGAAAATCGCTACAGATAGCATTAAACCTGGCAGAATATGCTGTTAGCGCCCAGGGCATGGGTTGAGCTGGCTGGACGATTATTGTTAATCAGGAGCGTACTAAACACTTCGTTGCCATTTACCAGATGTGGATTACATACTCAACGATTCATTTCGACCCGATCTGGACCAATCAAAGCGATGTCCCAATACTAAACCAGTGTGCTATGAATCCACGCCTACTTCTCCTTTGTTTGTTGATTCCTTTCTACAGCCAGGCGCAGCTCACCCAGACCATCCGGGGACGGGTGGTCGATAAAGAATCGAAATACGCGTTGGTGGGGGCTACTGTTCAGGTGGTTGATGCGTCGCTGGGCAACCTGACCGATACGGCGGGCGTATATCGCATCACCAACGTGCCCATCGGCCGTCGAACGGTGCGGGTAACGCTGGTGGGCTACAAAGAGGTCCTGCTCAACAACATTGTGGTGGATGCGGGCCGTGAGACCATCCTGGACGTTGACCTGGAAGAAGGCATTCAGCAACTGGCTACCCTGACGGTCAAAGCGCAGCGAACGGGTGAAGCCCGAAACGATATGGCGGTCGTGTCGGCGCGGCAGTTTTCGGTGGAAGAAGCCGACCGCTACGCGGGTAGCCGGGGTGAACCCGCCCGGATGGCGGCCAACTTTGCCGGGGTGCAGGGGGCCGACGATTCACGGAATGATATTGTCATTCGGGGTAATTCGCCGCAGGGTGTACTGTGGCGACTGGAAGGGGTCAGCATCCCAAACCCGAATCACTTCGCCATTGCCGGTACGTCGGGCGGGCCGGTGAGCATCATCAACAACCGCTACCTGGCCAACTCCGATTTTTTTACCGGGGCTTTTCCCGCCGAGTTTGGGAATACGGTTGCCGGGGTGTTCGATCTAAAACTCCGTAACGGGAATAATGAACGGCATGAAAAAACCATTCAGTTTGGCTTTCTGGGAACGGAAGCCATGATCGAGGGGCCGCTGTCGCGCAAGTCGGGATCGTCGTATATGGCTTCCTACCGCTACGCCAATCTCGGGCTGTTCAGTAAACTTGGGCTGGATATTGGCACGCAGGCTATTCCAGCGTATCAGGACGGCTTTTTTCGATTGAACTTTCCGCTAAAGAACAAGGCAGGTGCTTCGGTCGGGAGCCTTGCCTTGTGGGCATTGGGCGGTACCAGCACGGTGGATATTTTGATCAGTCAGCAAAAAGCCGATGACCGCAATATCTTCGGCCAGAATGACCGCGACCAGTATTTTACCTCACGGATGGGCGTGGCAGGACTGACCTACACCCGCCCTGTCAGTAAGCAAACGTTCTGGAAAACGACCCTCTCCGTGTCGGGTAATGCTCAGTCGGCGGCAGATAATTACCTGTTCCTCCGGAAAGATGGCGCTGGTAATCCACTGGTGCAGAATAACCGGTTTGTCATCGATTCGCTTCGGCCAACGCTGGATTACGTATTTAAGGAGATACGGTACACGCTTTCCTCGTTTGTTAATCATAAGCTTGGGGCCCGCAGTACCCTTAAAGTGGGCATTAATGCTGACCTGTTCCAGTTTACGGCCTATGATAGTGTGCGGACGCTGGAGACCCCAACAGCTATCCGATTCACCCGGTGGCGGAGTCGTTGGGATGCGAATGAAACGTTTGCCCTGATTCAGCCCTACGTCAGTTACCGCAGCCGTCTGACGGAAAATCTGACGCTGACGGCCGGTCTTAATGCGCTCATTCTGACCCTGAACCCGAACAGCGTTTCGCCCATTGAACCCCGCCTCGGGCTGAGCTATGACCTGCCCAACCGCCAGAAAGTAAGCGTGGCCGTTGGCCTCCATAGTCAGATGCAGCCGACCTACACCTACTTCTTCAGAACCCCTGATCTGACCTCATCGAAGTTGCCCAGCCCCTTGCTGGAGGAGAATCGGAATGTGGGCCTGACGAAGAGCTGGCATTATGTGGCGAGCTACAACCGCCTGCTGGGCCGGAATATGCGCCTGTTGCTCGAAACCTATTACCAGCAGTTGTTCAACGTACCTGTCGAGCGGGTGCGGTCCTCGTTTTCGATGGTAAACACAGGGGCCGCGTTCTCCCGAATTTTCCCTGCTGCGCTGGTCAATACCGGTGTGGGGCGCAACTACGGGGTTGAAATGACCGTGGAGAAGTTTTTCAGCAACACCTACTACTTCCTCATCACCGGTTCGCTTTTTGATGCGAAGTACAAGGGCTCTGATGAGGTATGGCGGAATACGGATTTCAATGGGAAGTATGCGTTCAATGTCCTCGTGGCTAAAGAGATCCGGTTTAGTCGTTCCAGCCTGAGCCTGGGAGCGAAGTTCACCACAACGGGCGGCCGGTGGTACGGTCCCGTCAATGAGGCTGCTTCGCGCCAGAATCAGGAAATCGTTTTTGCGAGCGATACCCGCAACTCTCTACAGTTCGCGCCCTACCGCCGGTTCGACGTCAAGATCGACTACAAGATCAACCGGAAGCGGTTAACCCACACCATCGCCTTCGATCTGGTGAATGTGCTGGGTATTCAAAACCTGCTCTCGCTCAGTTACGCGCCCCAGCCCGACGGTACGTTCGTGAAACAGGAATACCAGTTGGGCTTTCTCCCCATCTTCTACTATCGGGTGAATTTCTGATCTGTGGCGTTTTCCCCACTATTCAAACCCACCATGATAAAACACATGCTTTTTAGTTTTCCTATTAGGGAATGTAGTAACCAACCTCGTCAAGGCACAAGCTGTATTGGCTTGGAGTTTCTGTAGTATTCGATAAGTACCATCCAACACGTCAGCCATTCGCACCGTTGATAAACAAGCTACACACTGAGCGCTTAGCTTCGGTGTGTACCTTTGTTATGTAATAAATGGGGCTATATGCGGTTGATTCGTATTTTGTTGGTGTTTTTTCTGGTCGCTGGATTTGTACAGGCGAGGGCGCAATCGCTTAAAACGCTGATCGTTACGGCCCACCCCGACGATGAGACCATGTTTCCCGTCACGGTCTTCAAGCTCGTGCGCGAACTGGGTGGATCGGCTGATCTGGCACTCATCACCGACGGATCGGGGGGCTCGAACGGCATGGTGGCCTCGAAATATTACGGCATGAACCTGCTCGACTCGACCGTGGGGCGGCGGGCATTACCGGCCATTCGGAAGAAAGAACTGATGAAAGCGGGCGAGGTC
>JBBQUC010000279.1:0-5860 GCA_038212815.1 Cytophagales bacterium | reverse complement strand
GCCCGGTCTTTCAGCCCTTTTTCGATCCATTCATTGGCTACGTGCCGCTGCACCTGACAACTGGTAGGGGCATATTCCAGATCGGTATTAAAAAGAACAAAATTATTTTTCCAGGCTTTGTTGCGGTCAACCGTTTTAAATGAGTACAACCCGGCCACTACTGCCAGCAAGGCCAGCAGTGGGGCGTAGCGCACGAATACGGGCTTTAAGGCGGTTCCCTCGGTAGTTTGCTTCACCAGCAGTTTTTGCAAGGCCCAAACCGCAATGATGGCAAACGCCATAACGGGCATGTACAGAAAACGCTCGGCCAGAATACCGCCCCGCGAAAAGATAAAGCCCAGGGGTGGCACCATCGTTACCCAGAACCAGAATAGCCCAAAACCCCAGATGGTGCGCCGACGGAAACCGATCCACGCCAGCCAAATCAACGCCAGAAACGCCAGAAAGCCCAGCCAAACCAACACATCGCCCCCGCGCCCCGACGGAATTACGTTGTATGAGTAATCGTACACGAGCGGATGCGGGAAAACGAGCAGTTTGAGGTAATACATTAAAAACTTGAAGGTAGTAGCCCCCTGCGTCCGCTCAATAGCATAGGGGTAGTTGGCCCAATCCACAGGGGGTTTGCCGCTAATGGTGCCAATCATTTTTACTTTCTGGTAAAAGAACAGAGCCGCCACCAGCAGGGATGGCCACAAACTAGCCAGCGACCGCCACACATTGCGCCGGGCAAACCAGTAGTGCATGGCCGGAATCAGGGCCAGGCTCACTATGGCTGATTCTTTAGAGAGAAACGCCAGGTAGAGGGCGAAACCTGCGCCAACTAGCCAGCCCCAGGCTTTGGTTTCGAGGTACTGCCAGTTGCAGGTGAGCATGATGGTAATGAACAGAAAGCTCATTAGTTCATCGCGGCCTTTGATGTTAGCCACAATTTCGGTGTGCAGCGGGTGGGCAATGAATAGCAGCCCAATCAGAAATGCCATCAGTGTTTGCCCTGAAAACCATTTTTGCAGCAAAACACCGACCACCAACCCTGTGCAGCTATATAACCCAGCGTTAATCATATGGCTGATGTGCGGGTTATCTTTAAAATACTCCTGCTCGATGGCAAATGTGATGAGCGAGAGGGGGCGATAGTAACCCAGTGAGATATTACTGAAGTGCCAAAACTCGGTACGGAGCAAATCAGGAATGCCTTTCAGGCCCTGCTTAACAAAGAGATTCTGCCCAATGGCGGCAATATCGTCGAGCGCGTACCCATGCCCAAATGTATTGATGTATAAAGCAAAGGAAATTAGGGCTAGTAACACCGGAGGCCACCAGGCAACGGGTCGGCGTTCGATGGGTAAATCGGCATTAAGTCGGGGAGTGGGGGTATCTGAACGCACCGACGAACGCGACAGCATAGGACGGGCCTGTGCTGTGGGTCGGGCAACCGGTGGGCGGGCGGCTTCAGCACGCGGAGCAACACCGTTTGGTGTGGGAGCCAGGGCCGGGCGAGGGCCGCTGTATTGTTTTTTCTTGGCCATACAAGAGAACAGATACGGGTAACACTCAGGCAAGCCGAGTGGTTTTCTGCGTAAAGTTCATAAACTATGCCAAAAAAATCAACCAATTATCAAATTGGTGCCGAAAGTAGCGACCCCACAAAAAAGCGGGAAGGTAACCACAAAGCTACCTTCCCCCTAATCTGAACCAAATCAATTACTTACAATTTTGGAATCCGCAGCACCTGGCCTGGATAAATCAGATCAGGGCTTTTCAGCATCGGCTTGTTAGCCTCGAAAATAACCCCGTATTTCATCGGGTCGCCATATACCTTCTTGGCAATAGCCGAGAGCGTATCGCCCGACTCCACAGTATGGTAGTCACCTTCTGCCGATGGCTCGTCCACCTGCAGTTGGTTATCAACGGCATGTACGCCTTCGACATTACCAACGGCCAGCGCAATTTTTTCGGCATCTTCCTGCGACTTCACTTCCCCTTCCAGCGTCACCGTGTCGCCTTTGGTTTTGATTGTGAGTTTGTTGTAAGCCAGGCCCAACTGCTTCACATGACTAAGCAACGCACCCGCACGGAGTGGTTCTACTTCGGCAGCTTTAGCCGGATCGTTTGTAGGCGCATCGTCGTGACCGAATACTTTTTCGCCAACTCCTTTGAAGAAACTTAACAGACCCATTGATTTTATTATATTAAAGGGTGAAAATAAATAGTTTGCCGGAGCAAACATGGCACTTTATCTGTGAATTTTAACAGCTCAGTGGCCGTTTTGTTCACAAAATTCTATTCTTAGACGAAAATTACGCAGTTGGTAACGAAACGGGTGGGATAAATCAAGGGCTATAGAGCAACCAATTGAAACTCCTGTTTAACGGGGCGGAGTTGATAGCGTATCATCTGCCACCCCCCAGTAGGCAGCGCATTGGCATCGCCCGCCCGATAAATGGGAAACCGGCGGCAAAGAATGGACGATTCTACCCATAGGGAGTCGTGCCCCATATAACCCTCAGCAATGGGTTGCCGCCAGTTGGAAACTATGATCGTAGCGCGGTGGTCGGCAAAAAATTGCCAGCCATATACGCGGCCAAACGATCCGGTGCCGTTGCTGCTGGTATAGATATAGACTTCGGGAAAGCGGTTATTATCTAAGTCAGCAACCTCAGCCCTAATTACGTCGCCCTCGGCATGAAGCGTAAAGTTAGTCAACAGTAGGGTACCACGCCACGCACGAACTGTCAGGTCAGCGGGTGAACCCTGAACAGGGATAGCCAATTGAAAGGTATAGGTATTAAACTGTAATGTGGTGGGAAATGGCGTTTGGGTTTCATTCCCATCGGAGCGATAAGCCAGTAGGCCCATAAGGGCAAAACTCACCCCAAATCCACATATCCATCGAGTCATAGCGGCTACTGCATTAATCCAGTGATTAACGCAGCAGCACTTAAAATAGTTGAGCGGCTCAGTTTTTGGCTTCGAGGAACACAGCCCCTATCTGGCTTAATTCCAGTAAAATGGGCAATATCTGCCTGCCTTTCTGGCTTAGGCGGTACTCTACCCGGGGAGGCATCTCGCTAAACGACTCTTTTTCAAGCACGCCCAGCGCAACCAGCGTTTTTAATTCCTGAATCAATACCTTTTCACTCACATCTGGAATTAATCGGCGCAGTTCGCCGTATCGCCGGGTCTCATCGCGGAGTTGCAAGATGATAAACAACCGCCATTTGCCACACACAATATCCAATGTTTTCCGTAATACTTGCTGGCTGTAGTCAGCCGTATTCCATATCGAATTATAGTTATTCATCACAGAGTCAACGATTCTAACTTTTTGGTGGGTAACTCACTGATTAGTAAGAACTTGTACCAGTACGAGCAAAGATAATTACTCAAACGCATACTTCTATACCCAGTTTATCCTCTAAGTAGATTCTGTTCAAAAAAAATTTAACAAAACAGTGAATGGCCCTGACTATTAACCAGATTTTCTGGCCATAGTCAATAAAAAATATGAGTATTGGCGGACAGATGCTGTTACCACCAATGAAGGAGAAAAGCGATCAGGTAGATAGTGGGAATCGTAGTCTAGCTATGGTAATAAGGCAATAAACTGCAATTTGGCAAACGTAGTTGTGGACTAATAGGGCTACTTTTGGTATTGTAAGCAACTGGGCCCGACTAAAGCCGAACTCCTAATATATACAATATAATAGCAAAAATAGTTTTACTAGTTATCCTAAGGTTTGAAGAAGACTCTATTGGTTATTGCTGGCCCTACAGCCGTGGGCAAAACCGCCTTTTGCGTCAATCTGGCGCAACAACTTCGTACCGATGTGGTCTCTGCCGATTCGCGTCAATTATACCAGGAGTTATCTATTGGCACAGCCAAACCAACGCTACAGGAGATGCAGGGCGTTCGGCATCACCTCATCGACTCGCATTCCATTGCTGAGTCGGTGAACGCCGGGCGGTATGAACGCGAAGCCCTGGCCATCCTCGATAACTTGTTTCGGGAGAAAGATGTGGTGATTTTATCGGGGGGTACGGGATTATACATCAATGCTGTGTGCTTCGGACTAGACGATATGCCCCCTGCCGACCCGGCGATCCGCCTTGTGTTACAGCAACAATTTGCGCTGGAAGGCCTGGCTCCGCTGCAAGCCCAACTCCGCCAGCTAGACCCCACGTATGCCGCCACTGCCGACTTACAAAACCACGCCCGGCTTATCCGGGCTCTGGAAGTTTGTTTGAGTGCGGGGCAGCCCTACTCATCATTCCGCCGGAATAAACCGGCAGATCGGCCTTTTCAGCCTATGCTATACGCGCTCGACCGCCCCCGCGATGCACTCTATGCCCGCATCGACCAGCGGATGGATACCATGTTAGCCGCCGGGTTGGTCGATGAGGCCCGTTTGCTACTCCCCTACCGTCACCATAATGCCTTGCAAACGGTGGGGTATCAAGAGGTATTTGGGTATCTGGACGAGTTGTACAATTATGAAGAAATGGTGCGGTTACTCAAGCGGAACACCCGGCGCTATGCCAAACGCCAGTTAACCTGGTTCCGCAATCAGGGAGCGTATACATTTCTGAACCTGGATTTAGCAGATTTTTGGGATGCTGCCAACCGGCAATGGCCAGATAACCTGGTTTAATCCGAAAAATCTGCTAAATCCAGCTCACATTGCCCGATAGGCCAATAGGCCACCAATGAGGTTGCGAACGTTGTTGAACCCATTTTGTTCAAGAATCCGTTGCGCCATGCCACTCCGGCTACCCGACCGGCATTGTACAATGATCTCCTGATCCTCCAGGCCCTCTAAATCATCCAGCCGGTGGGGTAAATCGCCGAGGGGGATGAGTTGCCCGCCGAGGTTATCGGCCTCGTATTCATACGCTTCACGTACGTCTATCAGATGCAGGGCTTCGCCTTTGTCCAGGCGTTCTTTGAGTTCCTGTACGGTAATATCCATGAGGGTGTCGGTTTATTTTCTGACAATAATGGTTTGCACAGCGGTCTGGTTCCCCGCAAAAAGACGAAGCAGGTAAAACCCATCCGGCAAGCTACTGAGGTCGGCCTGTTGCGCGGTCGTGTCGATGTGCTGCACTTGCCTACCTGTCAAGTCTATTACCTCAATCCGGGTCAGGAGTGGATTATCCCAGCGGATATGTCCTGGTGTTGGGTTCGGATAGACCCGCAGCGGTGCCAGGGGTTCATTGTCAACCCCAGTGACCAGATCACTGGCTGTCCCGCCCATAATGGGGCGCAGCATCAGTACCCCCTGAATTTCGGTAAAGGCATCCCAGCGGGTTCCCAGATTTACTTGTAGCACGTTTTTGAACGGACTATTCCGGTCGAAGCCTACGGGGATGGGATTTTCGTCGAGTTGGGTGAAGCCTACATAAAAGGTGTCTTTCACCGCCACCGGACTCTCAAATTTGTACTCGACAAATCCATTGCGCACGTCGGGGTATTTAACGGCCACAGTGCGCTGATAAACCGGCCGCTGGGTTGGATGGCCTTTCTCACTGCCATAGACGGATAGGGTAAAGAGTTGCCCTGTCTGATCGCGAATGTAAGGCACCAGGTTGAGCCGTACCCCAGAGACGGCATCGGGCTGGTTGGCCACAAACCGCAGGGCTATCCGGCCTAGCCGTTGGTTTATCCAGGCTCCAATTTCGGCACTGCCATCGTCGTAGGCGTAATAATCGTCCAGCACGGCCAGTGAGGTGATGGTGTCGTTTCGGCGCAGATTGATCGTTGGAATAGATGGGTTCTGATCGTCGGTAGTCAGCACATCGAAGCGGTAGCGCAGTAGAGCTTTACCCGTAGTGGGTAAGCCCGCCAGAAACGAGGGTTTAG
>JBBQUC010000278.1:0-5864 GCA_038212815.1 Cytophagales bacterium | reverse complement strand
TTACGGGGCAGGTAAAACAAGCGGCTATAAATAGAGCCACCTGAGCCAGAGCTATAATCGTTAAAATACGATGCCCCTGACTGTGGGCTTTGCTGCTGCGTGTTTACATAGCTCACTGCACCCGATACGTGCAGGTTGTTGGCCAGCGTAGCGTTACCACCAAAATTCAGCGAAGTCCGCTGCGTAAACGAGTTCGGGATAATCCCGTCATTCCGCATCCGCGAGATACCTGCGTTCAGCGAGGTTTTATCGCCGGTCGAGCTAATGTTGATGCCATTCTCAACGACTTTACCCTCTTTAAAGAAGCCACCGATAATATCGTAAGGCTGTAGGGGTACGGGAACAGCCTTGCCATTGGCATCGAGCAACTCCGGGAAAACCGTTTTATAACGGGCAGCACCATAAGCAACACCCGTCAGTGGGTGAGGAACGGTTCCTTCAGGATAACCGGCTACGATCGTTTTTGAGTATCGATTGAAACCAAGGGTTCCATTGATCCTGTCAACCTCCGATGGGAATGCGGTACCCCAGTTTCCAATAAACCCACCGTTGTAGGTATTCTGCGAACCCTGTGTGTAGGAATTCTGGTAATCGGGAATGGTCGAGATTCTCTCGGTCGAGTACGAACCGTTGTAGGTTACCTCCAGGCCTTTACGGGCTGATTTGGACCCCGACTTGGTGGTGATAACAATTACACCATTGGCAGCCCGCGAACCATACAGAGCCGATGCAGCAGCCCCTTTCAGTATAGTCATGGCTTCAATGTTGTTGGGGTCGATGTCGTAGGCCCGGTTCGATACAACAGAGTTGTTGCTATAATCATAACCGCCACCGTTTGACGAGTTATCGAAGGGAATACCATCGACAACAAACAGAGGTTGGTTGTTACCCGTAAACGAGTTATTCCCCCGGATGTTGATTTTGGTTCCCTGTCCCGGCGCACCACCACCAGCAATGATGCTGACACCCGGAACCTTACCCGATAAGGCCCGCAGAGGGTCAGGCTCGGAACGCTGCTGGAGCAGGTCACCTTTTAGATTCGTAACGGCATACGACAATGCCCGTTTTTCGCGCTGAATACCAACAGCCGTTACCACTACCTCGGTCAGTTGCTTAGAGTCATTTGCCAGCGATACGTTGAGGCTAGACCGATTACCCACTTCCAGTTCCTGCGTGGCCGAGCCAACAAAGCTAAATACTAATTTTCCGCCTTTATCAGGCACGTTGATGGCGTAGTTCCCATCTGCGTCGGTATTACTACCACGGGTAGAGCCTTTCAGCACCACCGATACACCAGGCATGCCAGCCCCGTCTTCAGCAGACGTAACTTTCCCAGTGACTTTGCGTTCCTGCGCCCAGGCAGTCACACAGAGTGAGCACACCAACAGTAAGCTCACCAGTAGAGATTTCCTCATATATAGTTTGTTTTAGGTTAAGAAAACGTGTTTCTTATTGGCAAATCTAAGAAATCAAAAAGACTTTACAAATTGTATGTACTATTTTTCCTGACAAACAATTATTTTGTCAGTTGTACAAAAGGAAGAACATTGTTTTGCCATACTTTTTCGATACTTAGTTATTTTACTCAACCGGTAGGTTTTAGTTAACAGTAGCTTAACACGAAATTGTACTTAACCGTTAATTTACTGTATGGCTCTACTTCTTATTGTACAATTATAAAAAGTATATAGACTTATGCCCAAAAAAGGGAGCCGCGTTATACGTCTCCCTTTTTTTCAGGTGATTTCTCAACTAACGCGGCCTTCTTGGTATCTCGCCATTTGAATTAATTACTGATACTGCCCTAACGTCTGCTCAATCTCTTTAGCCAGTAGCCGGGTATGCTGATACCCCATGCGGAATAACTCCCGCGCCCGGCTTAAATCAGTTACTGAATAACGCCACAGTTCAGGCGGCTCAATAAGCAGGTGGCATTTGGCAATGCGTTCTTTGGTTTTACTTTGCACCGCCAATACCAGGCTACGCTCTATAACACCCCGCATAGACGATAGAGGCTTTTGCAGGCCATATGGGTTGCAATGCGAACCAATGATAAAGTCAACCTTCGTCTCCAGGGTTTCAACGGGCAGGTTATTCAACACCCCCCCGTCAACGTACTGACGTTTATTAATATATAGCGGCTCGAAAATTCCGGGTAAGCAACATGAAGCTAGTATTGGACGGATGAGTTCACCCTGATTGAATTCAACCAGTTCCCCCGCATTCAGATCAACGGCTACTACGTGCAGCGGCAGGCTCAACCCCTCAAAGCTATTGTGCGGAATATATTTCTGGTACAACTCGGCCACCGTGTCGATCCTTAATACCCCCATCCGATTCCAGGCGGGCCGCAAATGACGAAAAAATGACGATGACTCGATGATTTTCAGAATCTGATCGGGGGTATGCCCCTGGGCAAACAAGGCTCCTACAATGGCCCCGGCACTGGTTCCTGCCAGGCGAGCAATTGGTACACCCTGCTCTACAAGGGCCTTTAGCACCCCAATATGGGCTATACCACGCGCCCCGCCCCCCGATAATACAAGGCCAATTTTCATAGATGATCCTTATAATAAATCGACCAACCGGCCTTTCTGGTTTATTCTGATACCCCGTTCTGTTTGCTCAACGGTAGCAGCTTCAACAACTGGGTCGTGTTCAAACACCAGCACCCAATTATTGGCGGCTGCCTGTTCAAGCACCCGTTGTTTTTCCTGCATGGTTAGCAAAGGCCGCACATCATAGCTCATCACATACGGTAACCCAAGATGCGCCGAAGAGGGAATGAGGTCGGCAACGAAGACTACTGTTCGGTTAGCAAGCTGGAAAACGGGGAGAGCCATCTTTTCAGTATGGCCATCTACGTATAAAAAATCAACGGCTTTAACCGAAAAAGGCTCCATATCCAGAAACCTAAGCTGGCCCGACTCCTGGAGTGGCCGAATATTTTCGGCTAGAAACGATGCCTTTTCACGGGCATTAGGCTGCACAGCCCACTGCCAGTGCTGGCTGTGTACCCAATACGTAGCATTCGGGAAGGTAGGCAGCAGTCTATCACCCACGCGCTGAATAGCCCCGCCAACATGATCGAAGTGCAGGTGCGTAAGCAACACATCCGTTACATCGGTCTGGGCATAACCGGCCTGCTGGATAGATTTGAGTAGAGTAGCCTCACCAAATGGAGCATAATGACTAAAAAAACGGGCGTCCTGTTTATCACCCAACCCCGTATCGACCAGCAGCAACCCCGTCTGATTATCGGTTCTGCTAGCTTCGGCCAGGAGGCAGCGCATCGCCCACGTGCAGCGGTTCTGCTCGTCGGCAGGGTTGGCTTTGTTCCAGAGTGGTTTCGGCACTACGCCAAACATGGCCCCGCCATCGAGTTTAAAAAAGCCAGTATCAATAGTTTGTAGCTGCATCGGGTGCTGTATGAAAAGAGCAGGTAAGCCATGTACGAAGTATAATGCCCCGAATATAAGCTAAAATCCCCCAACCCTAAAGTGCGTCCAAACAGCAACACCCCTGCTCCTACTTTTGGCTCATCAAAAACAATATAAATCAACCCTGTTTAACCGCAAACTCATTTTTAGCTATGAAACCTACACTACTTGTCCTGCTGCTGGCCCTCCCCCTGGCAACTTATTGCCAAACCGATTCGCTCAATGCGTCGGTAGCCACGCCAAAATCTATCCGTATCCTGCCCGTTTATCGACCTGGCTTCGCGCTGATTCTTTCTGTTGGCACAGTGGGGGGTGGCCTAAGTATAGGGCACTCCGTCAGCCGCCAGTTTTCCCTTCGCACCGGTGTTAGTCTATTTAACTACGCTGGTACTATAAAAACTGGAAAGGAGACGGATAATATCAAGATCAATCTCGCCTACAAGCTCAACTTGCAGACAGCACACCTATTAGCTGATTTTTATCCAGTTAAACAATCAGGGATTCGGCTTACGGGTGGGGCGTTTTATAACCTCAATCAGGTAACGTTCTTTGGTACACCTAACAACGACGTAAAATTCAACGACATCTCCTTTACTACAGCCGAGGTGGGCACACTGGATGGCAAGGCTGTATTCAATAAGATAGCCCCTTACATTGGCCTGGGTTTTGGCAATCCCTACACCCGCAATCGGCTCAAGGTCATGTTCGATATTGGTTTCTTCTACCAACAATCGCCCCAGATCACCTTTAAAACCACTGGCCTGCTCGAACCCTCCTCCGACCAGGGAGCCGTGATTGAGAATAACCTGAAAGCATTAAAATACTACCCCATCGTCAATCTCGGCATTTCGTACAAACTCTAATCACACAGTCAATTTCGTAAACAACACAATCGCCATGTACACCTCCATCAATCAATCCGCTCGCCCGATTCTGAAAGCCACCCTCCTCTCCACGGCCCTGGGCCTGCTGGTAGGGTGCCAGGAGATCAAAGACATTGCTAACGTTAAGCCCTTAGATGGGGTAACTTACAGCGTCAATTATCAGCCAGCACCGACCCTTATACAAGGGCTGGTGGTGGATGCTAAAACTGGCGATGCCCTCACGGTGCCGGTCAAGGTAACCATTTCTGGTAAAGATGCGAGCCGAACCGTTACCTTCGATGGCATTGCCACGACCAGCTATACCCTTAAGGCTGGCGATATATACGTTGGCCTGAAAGGAGCCGTACCGACCGAAACAGCCCCCGCCCAGTTACGCCTTGTGGTGGAGGCCGACGGGTATCTGCCATCCAGTATCAACCTCACCCTGACGGAGGCTTTCAGTGAACCCTTCGCTATTCATGCCGTCAAGCTATCGGCCCTACCCGACGGGGTCGCGGGTACTACGGGCAGCATCCAGGCGAATCAGGCCGGGGTTATTCAGGAAGCGCAGCAGTTCAGCATCAGCACCCAGGCAATCAGCACCTCACAGCCCGCCATGCAGGCAACGGTTAACCTACCCGCCGGCATTGTTATGAAAGACGATAAGGGTCAGCCTGTAGGTGGAACAGTAACGGCTTCGGTCGTGGCGTTTTCGGGACAGAGCGACGATGCCCGGCAGGCCTTTCCGGGCGGGGTAGATGCCCCCATTGCTAAAGATGCCGACGGGGCAACTGATCGTAGATTCTCAGGTGGTCATAGTGGATTTGTGGCTATTACGTTAACCAATTCGGCGGGCCAAAAGGTATCTACTTTCAGCAAGCCAATCCAGATAACCATGAGTGTATCAGAGTTGGGTTTCAATGAGCGAACTGACAAATCCTATGCCGCTGGCGACACCATGGCGATTTATAGCTACAACGAGAACACCGGCGACTGGAGCTATCATAGCCGCAGTATAATTGAACGGCAGGGCGCAGGTTTACTAGTTCGTTTCGAGACAACGCACCTCTCCTTTTTCGATAGTCTTTTCGACGGCTTTATTTGGATTGCTAATCAGATTGTTAAGGCCGTTAGTCATGGTAAGCCTTGCGAAATGCGGTTTACCTTAAAAAATGCCCCCGCTAATTATCATTACAACTGGAGAGCTTATAGTAATGGGTATTTATACGGCAGCGGCTCGTCTTACCAACCAAAGGTGGTACTCTACCCATATAATTCGAAACCCAACTACATCATGTACTATTATTCGGCAGATGGGCTGAATACATTCATTGGCCGTACAGCACTGCCTGCATCGAACTGTGGCGATTACTCAGCCTATGCCCAAATTCCGCCGGCAGCAGTGCCCATGAATTTGACTGTCAAAATACACTGCAGGAACAACCCCAATCAGATATTTACGCCCACCACAGGGATATACTATGCCAAACGAGGCTCGACTGCGCCTATCTACACCTGGCCTACAGTGCAGATTGTGAATGGGAAGGGAACACTCCAGAAC